>NZ_JAAKYA010000053.1:0-3916 GCF_011044775.1 Limisphaera ngatamarikiensis
GGGTTGGGGGGGTTGGGGTGTCCAGAAACGGGACATGGTTGTCCCGGGCGGGACAGGGTCGGGACAGGCGGATGGGTTCGGGATTGGGGCTGGAAGGCGGGGTGGGGTGGGGAAAACCGGGGTTTTGGGGGTTGGTTGGGTGGGTTTGGCGGGTTGGCATTGGGACTGCTCAAGGGGCAGATGCGGTTGCAGTCGGCAATGAAGCGAACAGAACCGTCCTGATGAGTGGAACCCGCCGGCTGCTCTGTTCGCGCCGCATGGAAGAGAAAGGCAGCACAGCTATGAAACTGAAGAACCATCGTCGGACCGGTGCATTCACACTGGTGGAAATCATGATCGTGGTGGCCATCATTGGCCTCCTGGCCGCCATCGCGATCCCGAACTTTGTCCGGGCTCGGGAGAGCTCCCAGACAAACGCGTGTGTGAACAATCTCCGTCAAATCGACGCGGCAAAGGACCAGTGGGCACTGGAAACTGGTCAGCCTACTGGTGCTGACGCTGATGGGAACAAGGCTGAAATTAATAAATATTTACGCAGGGAGCCTAAGTGCCCTGTTAAAGACGGAAGTTACAAGTATAGAACGATTGGTACAAATGCGGTGTGCGACAACACGGATACGCAAGTTGCTCAGAAACACAACCAAGCCTACTGGCCAAGCACTGGTACTGGCGGTGGTACTGGCGGTGGTACTGGCGGCTGAGTCCCTACCCTGCAGATCTTACACTTGGCGCGAGCGGCCGATGTGCTGGCCGCTCTTTTTGTATTTATGTGGCAGGGCACGAAAAGTGCGCTACAAGTTGTCTTCGGCCTTATGGTTTGTAAGCGACCAAGGGAGACAATCGGGTGTTCCTGGCAAACGTTGCGAGGGTGAGGAAGCCGTGAGGCTAGCTGACGAGGCGTCGCACTTGGTGGCCGGGCCATGGAAGTGCGCGCGGCGCATGGAAGCGTTGCTCAGGGCATCCATCTCCCATAAGCCACTGTCCGACCTGACCGGCAGCTCGAAAGGGAAAGCGAAACCGTCGGCCGCTCCAAGGTATACCAGGGAGCCCCCTTTGGGGCGCCCTGGTCGGCGCTACCGGGGCGTTCATAGTCCTCAGAGGATGCGGTGAAGGCACGCGAGTCATGCTTGGGTTTCGCGCCCTGCAAGCTGCCTCAACGCCGACCCCTCGGGCACCACGCCGACTTGTCATGCGCTGCGTGGAACGTTGTCAGAGTCTCACCCACCCGGAGCTGTATTGGCCTGCGACTTGCTGTCGAAGCGACAGAGGCTGAGAGCTGACGGACCGGTAGGTGTGCCGTACTGATTCATGCTTCATGACCGGGCTGTCCGCCTCAGGCCGACCGTTAGAAGAGGACGAGAACCTCATGAGCGGACTGACCCATGAAAGCGAAACCGAGTCACCCCGCCGGCTTTACGCTGGTGGAGATTATGATCGTGGTGGCCATCTTGGGCCTCCTGATGGCGATCGCGATCCCCAACTTCGCACGGGCGCGAACACAGACTCAGAGGAACATCTGCATTAGTCACCTGCGGGAGATCGACAGCATAAAGCAACTGTGGGCCCTGGACCACAGGAAGACCACATCCGACCCGGCACCGGGACCCGACGACCTCAAACCTTACTTCCGAGGGGAGTTCTGGCCCCAGTGTCCGGCTGGGGGTGAGTATAAGATTAACGGAGTAGGCGTTGCGCCGACATGTAGCCTGGGTCCGAGTCTGGGGCATGTGTTGGAGGATTGACAGGGTGTCCCGGGCCGGGACAGCGGTCGGCCGGGTGCTTGGGGTCTGCCGTCGGTGATGGCCCGGGTCCTTGCGGTCCGGGAATAGTGGGACGGGGTACCGTGCCCGTGCCAGTTTTGCGCCGATTCGCGAGGTTCCCCACTAATTCCGCCAGATGGGGAGGGAGGGCGTCCCCGCGGTCCGGAAGAGTTGGCGGGCACGGAGGACCGTGCCCCTCCCAAAGGGTGGGAAAAAATTTGCGGGCACAGGGGACTGTGCCCCTCCCAGAGGGTGGGGAAAATTGGCGGGCACGGAGGACCGTGCCCCTCCCGGGCTATCGCCGAATCGCAAGGCAATCCACATATTCCGCTAGGCCCGGATTCACGGCGGCCCAGCGGTCTGAAGATTTGCGGGCACGGAGGACCGTGCCCCTCCCAAAGGCTGGGAAAAAATTTGCGGGCACAGAGGACTGTGCACCTTCCAGAGGGTGGCAAGAATTAGCGGGCATAGAGGACTGTGCCCCTCCCAGAGGGTGGGAAAATTGGCGGGCACGGAGGACCGTGCCCCTCCCAGAGGGTGCGTTTTCGCTCTGCAGAGTGGCACAGGCAATCCTGCCTGTGGCACAGGGGATTGTGCCCCTCCCAAAAGGTGGCAAGAATTGCGGGCACAGGGGACTTTGCCCTTCCCGGGTGCGCGGGCGTAGGTGGGGCGGGTTTTGACAAAACGGGTGGGGCGGCCCAAGGGTATCGGTGTGAGCGACCCGTTGTTTCCATCGGGGCCGTGGACAGGGTTTTACAATTACCGGCCGGGCGACCGGCATTGGATGGATCTGGAATTGTCGTTTCGTGAGGGACGGATTGAGGGGGTGGGTGTGGATGACGTGGGGCGGTTTGTGATCCGGGGTCGGTACGATCGGGAGGCGTTGGAGTGCTGGTGGACCAAGACCTACCTGGGCGGGCATGACGTGTTTTATCGGGGGTTCCGGGAGGGTCGAGGGATCTGGGGGACGTGGGAGATCACGGCGCTGGATCACGGCGGATTTCACATTTGGCCGCGGACGGAGGGTGAGACGGAGGCGGCGGTGGAGGCGACCGGGCTGGAGCTGCCGCGGCGCGAGGGGGTGCGGATTTTGCTGCCCGGCGGTGGTGGTGGCGCGGGCTGAGGGTTGCGCGGGCCGGCGGGCGGGTGGATCGGGGCCGGTTTCAGGCGTTCATGGCGCGGGCGAGGCTGTTCCACCACAGGTCGTGGAGTTCCGCCACCGGCCAGTGCCAGGACCGGTCGCCGGCCCGGATGACCAGTTCGGTGCCGCCGACGGTGCCCAGCCGGGTGACGGGCAGGCCGAGGATTTTGGCGCGTTCGGTGATTTTGGGTTCGTCCAGGGGTGCGCAGGTGATGACGACGCGGGACTGGGTTTCGCCGAAGAGCAGAGCGTCGAGGCGTGGGACGAAACCGTTCGGGTCCGGCTGGAGGAGCGGGCCGAGGTCCACGCGGGCGCCGATGAGACGTGGGGTGTGCCGTGCGATTTGTTGGCTGATGCAGCATTCGGCCAGGCAGACGGCCAGGCCGCCTTCGCTGCAGTCGTGGGCGCTTTTGATGCCGCCGGCGCGGATGAGGCCGACGAGGCCGGAGTGGAGTCGGCCGGCGGTTTCGAGGTCGCAACGGGGTGGGCGACCGGTTTTGCGGCCGAGGGTGAGTTGCATGAGGGCGCTGCCGCCGAGGCCCTGGAGGGGGTCTTGAGTGTCCACGGGCAGGCCCAGCAGCAGGATGACGTCGCCGTCGTCTTTGAACCATTGGGTGGTGATGTGGTCGGCTTCTTCGATGAGGCCGACCATGACGACGGTGGGGGTGGGGTCGATGGGGCCGCGTGGGCTCTGGTTGTAGAGGGAGCAATTGCCGCCGGTGACGGGGATTTGGAGGGCGCGACAGGCGTCGGCCATGCCGCGGACGCTTTCGCTCAGCTGCCAGAAGAGGTCGGGTCGGAGTGGGTTGGCGAAGTTGAGGTTGTCGGTGACGCCGATGGGGAGGGCGCCGGTGCAGGCGAGGTTGCGTGCGGCTTCGGCGATGACGGTTTTGCCGCCCTCGTAAGGGTCGAGCAGGACGTAGGCGGCGTTGCCGTCGGCGCTGATGGCGAGGAATTTTTCGGGGACGGGTCGGTCGGGCAGGTGCGGTGGGGCGGGTGGGAGGCAATCGGGTTT
>NZ_JAAKYA010000053.1:3989-7034 GCF_011044775.1 Limisphaera ngatamarikiensis
GCTGCCGGGGCAGACGACGGTGTTGTTACGGACCATGTGGTCGTACTGTCGGAAGACCCAGTTTTTGGAGGCGATGGTGGGCCAGGCGAGGAGCCGTCGGAGGGTGGCGGGGATATCGGGGGTTTCGGGGAACTGGTCGAGGGTGAAGGCGTGGGCTTCGGCGAGCCATGCGGGTGGGGTGCCCTGGCGGTGGTAGACGGGTGAATCGTTGGTGATTTTGTCGACGGGGATGTCGGCCACGATGCGGCCGCGGTGTTTGACGACCATGCGGCCGGTGTCGGTGACGACGCCGATTTGGGCCCAGGGCAGCTCCCATTTGTCGAAGATGCGTTGGACTTCTTCTTCGCGGCCCTTGTGGACGATGACGAGCATGCGTTCCTGGGACTCGCTGAGCATGATTTCGTAGCTGGAGAGGTTGGGGACGCGCTGGGGGACCTTGTCGAGGTCGATTTCGATGCCGGTGCCGGCGCGGGCGGCGGTTTCGCAGGTGGAGCAGGTGAGGCCTGCGGCGCCCATGTCCTGGATGCCGGCGACGGCGCCGGTGGCCAGGAGTTCGAGGCAGGCTTCGCAGACGAGTTTTTCCATGAAGGGGTCGCCGACCTGGACGGCTCCGCGCTGGAGTTCGGCGGATTCCTCGGTGAGGTCCTGGGAGGCGAAGGCGGCGCCGGCGAGGCCGTCGCGGCCGGTGGGGGGACCGACGTAGAAGACGGGGTTACCGACGCCCTGGGCGCGGGCGCGGGCGATTTGTTCGTGGCGGAGCACGCCGAGGCAGAAGACGTTGACGAGTGGGTTGCCCTCGTAGGAGCGGTCGAAGCAGACCTCGCCGGCGAGGGTGGGGATGCCGAAGCAGTTGCCGTAGTGGGCGATACCGGCGACGACGCCCGAGAAGAGGCGCCGGTTGTTGGCGGCGGTGGCGGGGTCGGACGCGGCCTCGTCGGTGATGGGTCCGAACCGGAGGGAATTGACGGCGCAGAGGGGTCGGGCGCCCATGGTGAAGATGTCGCGGATAATGCCGCCGACGCCGGTGGCGGCGCCCTGGAAGGGTTCGACGGCGCTGGGGTGGTTGTGGGATTCGACCTTGAAGGCGACGGCCAGGCCGTCTCCGATGTCCACGATACCGGCGTTTTCCTCGCCGGCGCCGACGAGGACGCGGGGCGAGCGGGTGGGGAACTGTTTCAGCAGGGGCCGGGTGTTTTTGTAGCTGCAGTGTTCGCTCCACATGACGGAGAAGATGCCGAGCTCCGTGTACGTGGGCGGGCGGCCCAGGATCCGGAGGATCAGGGCGTATTCGTCCGGCGTCAGGTTGTGCTGCGCCACCAGTTCCGGTGTGATTTCCGGTTCGTTCATCGGTTGCATGGATGGCATGGATACCGCGCGAATGGCCTACACAATGGCGATGGGAGGGGTCGGTTACAAGTCTGGCCCGGGTTGGGGACGGCGGGCGCGGGCGGTCGGGTGCGGTGGGGCGGGGCGGGCCCGGTCGGGTACGGGTTGCCCGGGGCGTGAAAGCGGTTAGGTTTGCGCGTTCCCGGTGGTGGAGGTCGCCGGGGTTGGAGAGTCAGGAAGCGGAGGGACCGACGATGAATTCCTTTGAATCGAGGGCCGGCGGGCGTCCGGTCAACCGGCTGGCGGGGGCGCTGTCGCCGTACCTGCTGCAGCATGCGCACAATCCGGTGGATTGGTATCCGTGGTGTGAGGAGGCGTTTGCGCGGGCGCGGGTGGAGGACAAGCCGATTTTTCTGAGCATCGGTTACGCGACCTGTCACTGGTGCCATGTGATGGAGCGGGAATCGTTTGAGGATCCGGCGGTGGCGGCGTTTTTGAATGCGCATTTTGTGAGCATCAAGGTGGACCGGGAGGAGCGGCCGGATCTGGACCGGCTGTACATGGCGTTTGTGCAAGCGACGACGGGCGAGGGTGGATGGCCGCTGACGGTGTTTCTGACGCCGGAGGGGGAACCGTTTTTCGGGGGGACCTATTTCCCGCCGGAACCGCGCCATGGCCGACCCTCGTTCCGGATGTTGCTGGAGCGGGTGGCGGAGTTGTGGCGGGAGCGTCGTTCGGAGCTGCGACGTGCGGCGGCCGAGCTGCGGAAACAACTGGCGGCGAGTCTGGAGCTGGAGAGTGCGGTGACGGGTCTGCCGGGTCCGGCCCTGTTGCGGCGTGCGGCGGAGCAGATCATGGCCCATTACGATCCCGTGCATGGTGGTTTTGGCGGGGCGCCCAAGTTTCCGCAGCCGGCGCTGGGGTTGTTTCTGTTGGCGGTGGCGTCGCGGCTGGAGCTGCCGGGGGCGGTGGAACAGGTGTTGACGACGTGTGACCGGATGGCGGCCGGCGGGATTCACGATCATCTGGGGGGTGGTTTTGCGCGGTATTCGGTGGATGAGCGCTGGCTGGTGCCGCACTTCGAGAAGATGCTCTACGATCAGGCGCAGTTGGTGCATTTGTACCTGGAGGCGTTTCTGGTGGGTGGCGCGGCCCGTCACGCGGCGGTGGCGCGGGGTATTCTGGAGTATGTGCTCCGGGATTTGCGGTTGCCGGAGGGCGGGTTTGCCTCGGGCGAGGACGCCGACAGCGAGGGTCAGGAGGGCCGGTTTTATTGTTGGACGGTGTCGGAGTTGCGGGAGGTGCTGACGCCGGAGGAGTTGGCCGTGGCGCAGCGGTACTTCGGGGTGACGGAGGCGGGGAACTTCGTGGACCACAGTCATCCGCGGCCGCTGCGGGGTTTGAATGTGTTGAGCGTGGCGGGGCCGGAGGTGTTGGAGGATCCGGGAGCCGGGGTGTTGCTGGCTTCGGCGATTCGGAAAATGCAGGAGGCACGGGCGCGGCGGGTGCGACCGTTGCGGGACGACAAGGTGTTGGCGTCGTGGAACGGTTTGATGCTGGGTGCGCTGGCCCGGGCGGGCGCGGTGCTGGGGGAGCCGCGGTATGTGGAGGCTGCGCGATCGAATCTTGCGTTTTTGCGGGGGCATATGTGGGAGGGGGCGGGAGGCGGCGGGGACGGCGGGGGCAGGGGTCGGGGCCGGCTGATCCATGAATGGCGGG
>NZ_JAAKYA010000053.1:7148-10832 GCF_011044775.1 Limisphaera ngatamarikiensis
GTGCTGGACGGTGTGATGTGGTTGTACGAGGTGACGTTGGATCCGGAGGTTCTGGCGTTTGCGGTGGAGCTGGCGGAGGGGATGCTCCGGGATTTTTACGATGCGGAGGCGGGAGGGTTTTGGCTGACGCCGGCGGACCAGCCGGGACCGCTGGTGCGGTTGAAGCGTGAATCGGACGGGGCGGAACCGGCGGGGAACAGTTTGGCGGTGCAGGGGCTGTTGCGGTTGGCGGAGGTGACGGGTCGGGCGGACTTTCGCGAGGCGGCGGTGCGGACGGTGCAGGCGTTTGCGGGGGAATGGAGCCGGGTTCCGTCGGCGTATTGCGCGATGTTGCGTGCGGCCGGGTTTGCCGTGTGGCCGGTGACGCGGGTGTGGGTGCACGGGCCGCGTGGATTGCCGGAGACGGCCCGGTTGATCGGGGCGGCGCACGAGGTGCAGGATCCCTACCGGGTGGTATTGGGCGATGAGGGGCCGGTGTCGGTGCCGGGTTCGTTGGCGGGGGATGCGGGGCGTGTTTTTGCGGTGGTGTGCCGGCGGGAGACGTGTCTGCCGCCGGTGACGGATGCGGAGGGGCTGCGCCTGCTGTTACGTGGGGACAACCGGGCCACGGGCGTGGGTAGGCCCGGAGGCCGGGGTGGGCCGGTGGACGTGTGAGTGGGGCCCTTGCGGGGCGCGGTGGGGCCGGGATTTCAGGTTCGGCCCAGGGCCAGCTCGTGTTTGGCGAGGATGGCGTTGATGATGCGTTGGGCCAGATCGGGTTTTTCGGCCAGCGCACGTTGGGCGGCATCGCGGCCCTGGCCGATGAGTTCGCCCTCGAACTGGAGCCAGGAACCCTTCTTTTCGATGATGCCGTGTTCGAGGCCGGCGTCGAGGATGCTGCCTTCGCGGTTGATGCCCTGGTTGAAGAGGATGTCGAATTCGGCCTCGGCGAAGGGCGGGGCGAGTTTGTTTTTGACGATCTTGGCGCGGACGCGACTGCCGATGGCGTTGCCGGCGGCGTCCTTGATGGTGTCTTTGCGGCGGATGTCGATGCGGACGCTGGCGTAGAATTTGAGGGCTTTGCCGCCGGGGGTGGTTTCGGGGTTGCCGAAGAGGACGCCGACCTTTTCGCGGATCTGGTTGGTGAAGATGCAGGCGGTTTTGGCCTTGGCGAGGACGGCGGTGAGTTTGCGGAGGGCCTGGCTCATGAGGCGGGCCTGCATGCCCATGGTGGCCATGCCCATTTCGCCCTCGAGTTCGGCCTTGGGGACGAGGGCGGCGACGGAGTCGACCACGATGACGTCGAGGGCGTTGGAGCGGGCGAGGGTTTCGCAGATGGTGAGGGCTTCCTCGCCGCTGTCGGGCTGGGAGACGAGCAGGTCATCGAGGTTGACGCCGAGTTTCTTGGCGTAGGCGGGGTCGAGGGCGTGTTCGGCGTCGATGAAAGCGGCGAGGCCGCCGGCTTTTTGGGCGTTGGCGATGACGTGGAGCATGAGGGTGGTTTTGCCCGAGGATTCGGGTCCGAAGATTTCGACGATGCGGCCCCGGGGGATGCCGCCGACGCCGAGGGCCAGGTCGAGTCCCAGTGCGCCGGTGGGGATGACCTCGATTTTGACGCGGGCCTGTTCGTCGCCCAGGCGCATGATGCTGCCTTCGCCGAAGGTTTTGGTGATGGTGGCGATGGCGGCGTCGAGGTCGCGCTGGCGTGCCGGGTTCGGCCGTGCGGGTTCGCCGGTTGGTTTGGTTTCGGCTGTGGCCTTGTCGGCTGCGGTACGGTCACTGGTTTTGGCTGGCATGGCTTCGATCTAATGAGTTCCGGGCAAAGCCGTCAGGCGGCCCGGCCGGTTCAGGTTTGTTTGGGGGGCAGCGTATCGCGGGGTGGACACGGCGTCAAATCCGCGGGCGGTTGCCGGGGCCGGGTGTATGGGGCCGGGGTGGGCGCCGGGGTTTAGCGTTGCCACGGGCCGGGCATGCGACCGCCCATGCGGGCCATGAGTTTTTGGAAGCGGCCCATTTTTTTCATCATTTCCTGCATTTGGTTGAACTTTTTGAGCAGGTCGTTGACCTCGCGGACGGTGACGCCGCTGCCGCGGGCGATGCGGAAGCGGCGGCTGGCGTTGAGGATGTGGGGTTGGCGGCGTTCCTGGGGGGTCATGGCGCAGAGGATGGCCTCCATGCGGCGGAGTTCTTTTTCCTGTTGGGCCAGGTCGATTTGCTGGAGGGCTTCGTCGCCGCCGGGCAGGAGTTTCATGATGTTTTCCAGCGGGCCGAGTTTTCGCATTTGACGGAGTTGTTGGAGGAAATCCTCGAGGGTGAACTGGCCTTTGCGGAGTTTTTCCTCGAGGCGCCGTGCGTCTTCGAGGCTGACGGCTTCGGCGGCTTTTTCGACGAGGCTGACGATGTCGCCCATACCCAGGATGCGGGAGGCCATGCGCTCCGGGTGGAAGGGTTCGAGGTCGTCGAGTTTTTCGCCGGTGCCGACGAATTTGATGGGTTTTCCGACGACGGCGCGGAAGCTGAGGGCGGCGCCGCCGCGGGCATCGCCGTCGAGCTTGGTGAGGATGGCGCCGGTGATGTGGAGGGCCTGGTCGAAGTGGGTGGCGACGTTGACGGCTTCCTGGCCGGTGGCGGCGTCCAGGACGAGGAGGATTTCGCGGGGGTGGACGAGGTCGCGGAGGCGGACGAGTTCCTGGACGAGCGGTTCGTCGATTTGGAGGCGGCCGGCGGTGTCGAAGATGAGGACGTTCCGGTTGTGGGAGCGGGCGAAGTCGAGGGCGCCGCGTGCGATGGCCAGGACATCCTTTTCGCCGCGGGGGGCGTAGGTGGGGATGCCCAGTTGCCGGCCGAGGGTTTCGAGCTGGTCCATGGCGGCCGGGCGGTAGACGTCGGCAGCGACCAGGAGGGGTTGGCGTCCCTGTTTGTGGAGCAGGCGGGCCAGTTTGCCGCTGGTGGTGGTTTTGCCGGACCCGTGCAGGCCGACCATGAGGATGGAAGCGGGATTACCGCCGAGGTCCAGGTCGGCGTGGATGGTGCCGAGCAGTGCGACCAGCTCATCGTAGATGATTTTGATGACCTGCTGGCCGGGTTGGACACTCTGGATGACCTCCTGACCAAGGGCCTTGGCCTTGACCCGGTCGAGAAAGTCGCGCGCCACCTTGTAGTGGACGTCAGCGTCCAGCAGGGCGATGCGCACTTCGCGGAGGGCATCGGCCATGTTGGCCTCGGTCAGCTTGCCCATGCCGCGCAGGTGGCGAAACGCGTTCTGGAGTTTGCTGGTCAATGATTCGAACATGGCAGCGGGGAGGCTAGCAGGGTGCGGGGGAGGAGGCAAATGGCGCGGCGGCGTAGGGAACCGTTGGTTTTTGGCCGGGCGATCTCGAAGCTGTTGGTGATGAGGCGGTTGGGCCTGTTGCCGACCCGTTGACAAGTTTGCGAGGGCGTGGCTAACTATTGCTGCCCGAGTGGTGGGATACTCAAGTGGTCAACGAGGGCAGACTGTAAATCTGCTGGCGTAATGCCTTCACAGGTTCGAATCCTGTTCCCACCACCAAATTTTTTTGCCTTGATGGGACGTGGGATTTGGGCTTGGGCCGGGCTTGGGTACAGGGCCTGGCGGGTGTGCCGGATTGGGTGCCGGTGATGCGGGTTGGCCGGGTCGACGGTTGGAGTGGTGGTTGGGGTGGGGGGTGTTGTGGTTGGGGCGGG
>NZ_JAAKYA010000053.1:10935-11651 GCF_011044775.1 Limisphaera ngatamarikiensis
ATCGGGCGTTGGGTTGGGTTCCGTGGTTCTTTCGTACAGCACGACGCGGGCGGGCGGGATGTTCCACCACACGACGATGGTTTGGCGGACGCGGAATCCGGGCCAGTGGAGGGAGGGCTCGTGTCGGAGGCGGTAGCGGAACTGGATCCAGCGCCGGCCCGGGTGCAGGAGTTGTTGGATTTGGCGCACGACCTGTTGTTGGTCCTTTGGTGAGAAGGCTCGCAGGGGCAGGCTGGAGACGACGGCGCTGACCGGGACGTTGGGTCCGAGGTGTTGGCGCAGGAGGTCGGTGAGTTGGCGGGCGTCGCCCTGCAGGATGTGGATGCCGGGGAATCGTTTGCGGAGGACTTCGACCATTCTGGGCATGGTTTCGACCGCGACCAACTGTTCGGGGGGAACGCTGCGGAGGAGGAGGCATTCGGTGACTGCGCCGGTGCCGGCGCCCAGTTCGAGCACGTATCCGCCCGGCGGTATGGGGACCCACCGGGCCATGGCCTGGGCGAGGAACCGCGAGCTGGGCGCGACGGCTCCGATTCTGCGGGGATGGGTTGCGTAGTGCCAGAGGATGAGGGGGGTGTCGGCGACGGCGCGGAGGAGGCGGCGGAGGTGGGCGGTACCCGGGACGGGTGCGGAGGTGCGGGCGGGGACGGTTCGGCCCCACGGGTTTGGGGGCGGGGCCTGGGGTGGGGGCTGGGGGCCCCGGGTTTGGTGCGGGC
>NZ_JAAKYA010000053.1:354400-362347 GCF_011044775.1 Limisphaera ngatamarikiensis
CTGTTGGTGGTGCTCCAGCTGACCGGTGCGGGACCACTGACCATTTCCCACCAGACGGTCAGTTGCCCCGGATCGGCCGGCAACCCGTCGTCGCTGGCCTGGCCCGCCAGCAGAGCAGGGGCAGGCAGCCGGATCGTCTGGTCCGGACCGGCATTCACCATCGGGGGCTGGTTGATCGGCAGGGGCGCTTCGACCTGGACCTGGACCTCGTCACTGGCGCTCAGGGCACCATCACTGGCCACCAGGCGGAACAGGTACAGTCCGGGTTGTGTGAAGTTGACCTGCACCGTGAGGTTGTTGGTGGTGCTCCAAGTGACCGGCGCGGGACCACTGACCAACTCCCACCAGACGGTCAGTTGCCCCGGATCAGCCGGCAAGCCGTCGTCGCTGGCCTGGCCCGCCAGCAGGGCAGGGGCAGGCAGCCGGATTGTCTGATCCGGACCGGCATTCACCACCGGGGGTGCGTTCGTGGGATCGGGTTGGGGAAGAGGCACTGTATAGCTGACCTCGTTGGAAGGATCGCTTTCAAGCCCGTCGGCAGTGTAGGCGGTCGCCACGAAGTAGTAGGTGACGCCCGGTTGAAGACCGTCAATGATCGCATTCGTGACGTTGCCAACGTCCACGCGAACCGGATGGATCCCGCTGCTGGTGCCGTAATGGATGGCGTAGCCGGTGACCCAGGCGTCCGGACTCGGATCCCAGGCCAACGCCACTTCGCCGGCTCGCGACGGGTACCCCACGACCCACAGCCCCACCAACAGGGTGGACAGGCTCAGGAAGCGGTGCACTTGATACGACATGGTTGGCACGTCCTCATGCGTGTCTCCTGTCCAGGGAGCACTGCCGGTGCCAAGATGCACACCAGCCGCGGTACACCGCCCTCACGACCGGCCGAATCGAGGTTCAACCGGCAAGGTCCCAGTGCCCGCACCCCCCAAAAACCCCTGAAGAACGGCTCGTTCCGCAAAAAACCACCACCTCTACCCAGGCCGGAAACTAAGACGATCACCCCCTTGGCCGTGCTCCCAAACCGCCTTCAGGTCGTCTGTACTGCCCAAAAACAGTGCACGGACCGTCCAGCTTTGGGAAGCCCAATCGCGTCGATTGTCGCGATTTGATGTCCGCTTATGAGACAACGGACAGACATGAGACATGGGAATGTCAGGCGAACACTCATCCAGACAGAATCGGGTCTTCTGGCGAGGGCGCGCATGGGACCGAAACAGGGCCGGCAGCCAAAACACGTCCGCTCGGGCAACGCTCATGGTGACCGCATACCCCGCACACCCGGTGCCACTTTGCCGCACCGGCGCGCGCTCCCGTCGGAAACGTCGGAAGCCGCGCGGCCTGCATTCTCTTCCCCAACCCGCTGAACCCCGTTTTGCCCCGGGCGCCCAGGGGGCACCCGCGCTTCAGGCGCGTCAAAGCCCGACGTAGCTGAGAGCTGCGTTTGAAGTCGTAACACACTTGGGGATTGCCCGGAGTGGAAACCAACTCGCCCCGGGATGAGCCCAGCGCTCGGAAACCTGCCCTTCGGCAGAACCGGACCGTTGGGCCAAGATTGCCATGTTCTATCGGCCCTCGATCCGATCCGTGTCCCTCGCCTCACGGTTTCGAAAATGTCCCCTCGCCAGCACCACTGATCGGAAGGCGGAGGAAGGTTTCGGGGTTTGGATCTGCGCTCCCGCCTGAGCCCTTTGGCGTACCGTGCCACCGTCCGACATCCACGGCGGCCTCGGCTCCTCGAGGGCCAGCCCCTGGTCAACTGCTTCTCCACGATCCTGCAGCTCCAGCCTTTCCCGGGCCGCGCCCCCCACTTCACCCAAACCCGTTGCCCCCGCAAACGGGCTTCGCCCGGGGCGGCCGCCCTGCCCGTTTGACGCAGTCAGACGGCACCTTGTAAACTCGCACGCTCAAATGACGCCAACAGGGTACCAGCCACCGGAACTGTTTCGTGATCTGGGTGAGGCCGCCTCTGCGGATACCGAGGAAGTGCTGCGCCGGCTGCGCGTGGGACCGGAAGGCTTGACCTGGACCGAGGCACGCCGACGCCTCGAGGTTTTCGGTCCCAACGAACTGGCTGCGCAGAAACCCCCGGGCTGGCCCGTGCTCCTCTGGAACGCCACCCGCCACCCGTTCAACGCGATCCTGGCCGCCCTGGCGCTCGTCTCCTGGGTGACCGGCGACCTCAAAGCCGTTGTCGTCATGGTTTCCATGATCGTCCTGAGCGTGGGATTGCGATTCTGGCAGGAGGCAAGGTCTCAGATGCAGGCGGCCTCGCTCCGCAACATGGTCCACAACGAAGCCACCGTCCTGCGCGCCGAAAACAAGGGCGTGGACCGCAAACCCAACGCCTTAAACCGGATCGCCTCGGACATCCCCACCCGCGAACTGGTCCCGGGTGACATCGTCCTCTTGTCCGCCGGCGACATGGTGCCCGCAGACTTGCGGCTGCTGGAATCCAGGGACCTGTTCGTCACCCAGTCCGCACTCACCGGCGAAGCCATGCCGGTCGAAAAATACGAACCGGACCGGCAGCCGGCCGGCCCCCCAAAACCTTCCGACCGCCTGCCCGTTGAGGTGCTCGACTCGCCCCACCTCTTGTTCATGGGCAGCAGCATCGTCAGCGGTACGGGCAAGGCCGTTGTCCTGGCCACCGGCAACCGCACCTTCTTTGGGCAGATGGCGGAAAAACTCACCGGCAAACGACCCGAAACGGCCTTCGACCGCGGCGTCCGGCACGTGAGCTGGCTGTTGATCCGGTTCATGTTGGTGATGGCCCCTACCGTCTTTTTCATCAACGGCATCCTCAAACACGATTGGTTGGACGCCTTCCTCTTCGGCGTGGCCATCGCTGTGGGACTCACACCCGAAATGCTGCCCATGATCGTCAACGCCAACCTCGCCCGCGGCGCCATCGCCATGGCCCGCCAAAAAACCATCGTCAAACACCTCCACGCCATCCAGAACTTCGGGGCCATGAACATCCTTTGCACGGACAAAACCGGCACGCTCACCCGGGACAAGGTGGTCCTGATCCGGCACGTGGACCTCAACGGCCGTGACAGCCGGCGCGTCCTCGAACACGCCTACCTGAACAGCCTCTTCCAAACCGGCCTGAAGAACCTGCTCGACCGCGCCGTCATCGAGCGCGCCGAAAGCCTGGGCCTCCGCGACGCCGCCAAGACATGGTGGAAACTGGACGAAATCCCGTTCGACTTTGTCCGACGACGCATGTCGGTGCTCCTCAGCCGGTCTCGTCGCGAACACGTCCTCTTTTGCAAGGGCGCCGTCGAGGAAATGCTCGACATCTGCCGCCACGTCGAGCACAACGGCCGCATCGTCCCCTTGTCCGACACCCTGCGCGAACAACTCAAAGAGTTGCGGGACCACCTGAACGAGGACGGCCTCCGCGTCATCGCCGTCGGCTACAAACAGCTCCCCGCACACACGACCCGCGTCACCGCCGCCGATGAATCCGACCTCGTCTTCTCGGGCTTCGTCGCGTTCCTCGATCCCCCCAAGGAAACCACCGCCGAAGCCCTCCGCCTCCTGCGGGAACACGGCGTGACCGTGAAAATCCTCACCGGCGACAACGCCGTCGTGGCCCGGAAAATCTGCCGGGACGTCGGGCTGACCGTCGAAAACATCATCACCGGCGCCGAAATTGAGACGCTCGACGACAACGCCCTGGCCCAACTGGCCGAACACACCACCATCTTCGCCAAACTCTCGCCCATGCAAAAGGCGCGCGTCATCCGGGCCCTCAAGTCCCGGGGACACATCGTGGGATTCATGGGCGACGGCATCAACGATGCCATGGCCCTGCGGGAGGCAGACGTGGGAATCTCCGTGGACTCCGCGGTGGACGTGGCCAGGGAAGCCGCCGACATCATCCTTCTCGAAAAAAGCCTCCTGGTGCTCGAGCGGGGGATCGTGGAGGGCCGGCGCACCTTCGGCAACGTCATCAAGTACATCAAAATGACCGCCAGCTCCAATTTCGGCAACGTGTTCAGCGTGCTGGCGGCCAGTGCGTTCCTCCCGTTTCTGCCCATGCTGCCAGTACAGTTGCTCGTCCAAAACCTGCTCTACGATATCTCGCAAATCGCCATCCCCTGGGATCACATGGACGAGGACTGGCTGAAAATCCCGCGCCCGTGGAACGCCGGCAACATCGCCACCTTCATGCTCTGCATCGGCCCCATCAGCTCCATCTTTGACATCCTCACCTTCTGGGTGATGTGGCATGTTTTCGGCGCCACTTCGATCGCCACCCAGTCCCTGTTCCAATCGGGCTGGTTCGTCGAGGGCCTGCTGACCCAAACGCTGATCGTCCACATGATCCGCACCGAGAAAATCCCGTTCCTGCAGAGCACGGCAGCGCCGGCGGTGCTTGCCACCACGGCCCTCGTGATGGCCGTGGGGGTTGTGTTACCGTTCACCCCCATTGCCTCCGCCTTCCGCTTCCAACCTTTACCTGCAAGCTATTTTCTGTACCTGGTCGCGGCCCTGCTGGGTTACTGCGTCCTCACCCAGCTGGCCAAGGGCCTTTATATCCGCAGGTTCCACCAGTGGCTGTGAGGCCTGATAACGCATCAGTTGCCGCAAAGGGGACGGATCGGCCCGCCAGTCCGCAGTATTGCATCACAGGTCCACAGTTGGGGCCTCCAATCACTGCGCACTCGGAGGTTCGAGGATGAAAAGCCACCCGCCTGTCGTGCACGTGACATGCGGCGAAGGGACTGCCCTGCTCCGGCCCTGACACGCGTATTTTCGCGGTTGAAGCCGGCTGGCATGTCGCGGTGACACGGGGCTTTGCCAACCCCGGCCCCGCGAGCGTCTGGACTGTGCCGGTGAGCGCACGACCATCAGACACAGGGACTCGCCGAGGCCAGGACAGACGTGTCAGACCGACCGCAACCGCTTGAAAGCCGGATCTCAAAGATTCCCACGAGTGAGCCGAGCAGAGTCGTCCATGGCCATGGCAGTAAGAGCACAAGGCATACAGTCAACGCAATGAGAGCAGCGCACAACCCCAACAACGCTTGCAGGACCATACAAACGAAAAGTAGGACCACGAGACCGGCGGCGCAAACAGACCGGGCGAATCCATCGCCGCCCAAGGATCCGCATTCACTCGGAACGCCGGGGCTGTAGGAAACCAGTCAACGGCATTGGAAGTGCCGGACAGCGCAGCGATCTCACACGGTTGCCATTCCAGTGGCGCCGCAGTCGCAATAGGGAGTCCCGAGTGCGCATGCTCATGGAATGGACACGGTGGTGGCCACTGCGGAGAGCCAAAGGTACGAGCGCAGTGTCTGTCCATCGCTTTCAGCGACCTTTGTGTTGTACATCCCCGCCCGATCGGCCAGTGCAGTGATCCCGGGTCCCATGAGGCCCGGGGACTGACCGGCAAACCATTGGTCGGCCCGAGTTGCCAACGGTGGTCGGCCCGCCGGGCGGCCATGCCGAGCGTATGGGATCGGAAGGCGCAACAGGGAGGTCCGGAGAGGCACCTGGGGAAGCGTCCTAACTGCTGTACGAGGGCCGTGATGGGCGGCTAACGACCCGCGGCGCTATTGGCATGGGGGAGAGTCAGAAAAGTCGACAGATAACCAGTGAACCACCTGGTGTGTGCAGTGCTTCAGCGACGGGCCGAGCAAGAAACTGTTGAACGGCAGCTGGAATGGCGTCGCGCTCGTGTGAGCGCGGAGATTTCCTGCGATGGGTGGCTGACCCGGTGGGTGAGGTCCGCTTCAATGGGGCCGCGCTCGTGTGAGCACGGAGATTCATTTTTGGCAAGCTCTTTTGCGATTGCAGGGATGCTGCTTCAATGGGGCCGCGCTCGTGTGAGCGCGGAGACACCGCCGCCACTCCCCACATCGGCCGCCCTTACCGGTTGCTTCAATGGGGGCGCGCTCGTGTGAGCGCGGAGACCCTTCACCCCCTGGTCGATCAGGTCGGCCACGATGGCGGCTTCAATGGGGCCGCGCTCGTGTGAGCGCGGAGATAAGTGGCAGAACACCCGGCCGGAGCCGTGCGCCGTGGCGCTTCAATGGGGCCGCGCTCGTGTGAGCGCGGAGATGCACCCCGCCCCCGATCCCAAGCGCAATCCCGATCCACAGGCTTCAATGGGGCCGCGCTCGTGTGAGCGCGGAGACACAGACGCCGAAACAGTCTACACCGTTCCCCCGTAGCTTCAATGGGGCCGCGCTCGTGTGAGCGCGGAGACCGATGGCTTCTACTACACCCACTTCATTCCCGCAGTGCTTCAATGGGGCCGCGCTCGTGTGAGCGCGGAGACAGGTCATCTGGCGGCATGACCGGCACGTCTGCGGTCGGCTTCAATGGGGCCGCGCTCGTGTGAGCGCGGAGACGGAACAAGACCATTATTTGGCGCAAGAGTTTAGACGGGCTTCAATGGGGCCGCGCTCGTGTGAGCGCGGAGACGATTGGCAAGATTTAAGCTATAGCTTAAACAATGCCGCTTCAATGGGGCCGCGCTCGTGTGAGCGCGGAGACTAGCTAAAATCTTGCCAAGCTCGGAGAGAAAAGTTGTCAGCTTCAATGGGGCCGCGCTCGTGTGAGCGCGGAGACTTGTCGTCAGCGTGCGGGTTGCAGAGCGGGCATGGAACGCTTCAATGGGGCCGCGCTCGTGTGAGCGCGGAGACGATCACGACGTCTGAGGCCTTGGGCCCGCGCCAGAGCTGCTTCAATGGGGCCGCGCTCGTGTGAGCGCGGAGATAGCTATAGCTTAAAGTTTGCCAAGCTTGGGAGAAAATGCTTCAATGGGGCCGCGCTCGTGTGAGCGCGGAGATGCTGCCGTCGATCGTGCAGTTCGGTGGCCAGACGGCTGTGCTTCAATGGGGCCGCGCTCGTGTGAGCGCGGAGATTGGTTTGCCTTCATGGGGCGCCTGGCCCAAACCGATGCTTCAATGGGGCCGCGCTCGTGTGAGCGCGGAGATCAGCCCAAAGCATCATGGACGAACTCGCCAAAGGCCGCTTCAATGGGGCCGCGCTCGTGTGAGCGCGGAGATCCTGCTGGTCGCCCGCGTCAAGGTGATGAACACCGGGCTTCAATGGGGCCGCGCTCGTGTGAGCGCGGAGACTACATGCGCGTCGGGAAGGTCGGGTTGATCGTGGACTGGCTTCAATGGGGCCGCGCTCGTGTGAGCGCGGAGACCTATAGCTAGACCCATGCCAAATCTTGGCATTGTGAAGCTTCAATGGGGCCGCGCTCGTGTGAGCGCGGAGACCCAGAATGGAAGCCGTTGCCTTCCGTGGCATTCGAGCGTGCTTCAATGGGGCCGCGCTCGTGTGAGCGCGGAGACCGGTCCGGGGGCACGGGGGCAGAGCCCCCGCAACCCGCTTCAATGGGGCCGCGCTCGTGTGAGCGCGGAGATCGAAGTCCTCGAGCCGCCGCATCAATTCGTCGAAAGGCTTCAATGGGGCCGCGCTCGTGTGAGCGCGGAGATCTCACCCCATGCGCAATGATCAGCGGTCGAAACGAAGCGCTTCAATGGGGCCGCGCTCGTGTGAGCGCGGAGATCGAAGTCCTCGAGCCGCCGCATCAATTCGTCGAAAGGCTTCAATGGGGCCGCGCTCGTGTGAGCGCGGAGACGAGACGCATGGCATTCGATCTGGCAGCGCTGCAGGTGCTTCAATGGGGCCGCGCTCGTGTGAGCGCGGAGATTCAATTGCCGGCCCCGCCCAATCCCCCCGATCCAGATGCTTCAATGGGGCCGCGCTCGTGTGAGCGCGGAGATGGAATGCCTGACGCAAATGATTCCATTCACGCTTCAGGCTTCAATGGGGCCGCGCTCGTGTGAGCGCGGAGATGTGGCGGCTACGGACGGCCGATGCACCACGCAAGCGGCTTCAATGGGGCCGCGCTCGTGTGAGCGCGGAGATTGGCCACGGCCTTGGCCATGGCCTTGGTGAGCCTAG
>NZ_JAAKYA010000054.1 GCF_011044775.1 Limisphaera ngatamarikiensis
CCTGCAGCGCTGCCAGATCGAATGCCATGCGTCTCGTCTCCGCGCTCACACGAGCGCGGCCCCATTGAAGCCCATGCTTCTCCGCTCCCATCGTCGAGCATTGTAACGGTCTCCGCGCTCACACGAGCGCGGCCCCATTGAAGCGGACCGTCAGACAAGTATTATTTGCAGAGAATCGCGTACGTCTCCGCGCTCACACGAGCGCGGCCCCATTGAAGCGACGTGTTAGACTAGAGCAAAACCGGTCATGGCAAAATCGTCTCCGCGCTCACACGAGCGCGGCCCCATTGAAGCGTCATGGCGCCACGCTATACGCTTTCGCCAGATCCGATCTCCGCGCTCACACGAGCGCGGCCCCATTGAAGCCCGTTCATCCCGGACACGAGCCCCAGCATTGAGGGGAGTCTCCGCGCTCACACGAGCGCGGCCCCATTGAAGCCGTCCGCCCGGACTGCTGCAATGTTCGCCGTCTTTTCATCTCCGCGCTCACACGAGCGCGGCCCCATTGAAGCCTTTCGACGAATTGATGCGGCGGCTCGAGGACTTCGATCTCCGCGCTCACACGAGCGCGGCCCCATTGAAGCGCTTCGTTTCGACCGCTGATCATTGCGCATGGGGTGAGATCTCCGCGCTCACACGAGCGCGGCCCCATTGAAGCCGTTAATGGACCGCAACCATTGCGCGTCGGTAACCCAATCTCCGCGCTCACACGAGCGCGGCCCCATTGAAGCGCGTCAGACGAACATGTCGGCGTCAAAGCAGTCCCAAGTCTCCGCGCTCACACGAGCGCGGCCCCATTGAAGCCCGGGTGGCGTCGATCGAGCTGAAGAAGCGTCTCGATCGGTCTCCGCGCTCACACGAGCGCGGCCCCATTGAAGCCCAACGCCTCCAGCAATCGATCGCTCCGGGTCCACAGCATCTCCGCGCTCACACGAGCGCGGCCCCATTGAAGCCAGGGGAGCGGGTATCGGGTTCCGCAGTTGGTGCAGAATCTCCGCGCTCACACGAGCGCGGCCCCATTGAAGCGGCCTTTGGCGAGTTCGTCCATGATGCTTTGGGCT
>NZ_JAAKYA010000055.1 GCF_011044775.1 Limisphaera ngatamarikiensis
CAGCCGATTGCGCTGGCGCAGGATTCGTCGGAAGCAAGGTCGTTGGCCGCCATCGGAGTGCCCTCATATGCCGAGGTCTCGTCCATGGCGGCGGGAAGACGCTCACGCACCAACGAGGAAACCAGCGCGGTCAACTCGGCCGTGGTGTACTCGTTCGAATGCTCGCGACCCGTGGACGTCCGGTACTGGATCTCGGCGTAACCATAGTTTTGGTCATCGGAGTACCATTCGTCCCACGCGCGGTCGAAAGTGGTCCAAGAGCCACCACATGGCCCCGGAGTGCTAGTGGTTTCACTTTCAACGTGATTAAGGTAGAAAAAAATAGACGGAATCAGCGTCCACGCGGTACAACCTGGCGGATCTTCTTCCCCATTGGTACTTATGCAATACACCTGGTCTTCATCGTCACCATAGCGTGAGAAATTCGTCCCTATGTAAAAGTTCGTGAATGAGATCTGACTAGACCCCGTCTGATCACAACCGTCATGCTCAACCGACCGTGTCCGCTGCGTGCCATCGGGCAGCCGGTCCGCATCGATGATCAAATTCATCGCGCTCCAGGTTTTCTGGTTTCCCACAATAGTAAGGCTTATGCCTCCCATCATTCCCTCCGAGTACCATTGCGAGGTCTGTGTATCATAATCCTGGAGAACCAGGAAAAAGCTTTTGGGGCACTCGCCGCACGGGATGCCGATCTTTCCGCGGGTCGCACCTGCGTTGACCACCTGCGGTGTGATCGAG
>NZ_JAAKYA010000056.1 GCF_011044775.1 Limisphaera ngatamarikiensis
TCATCGGTCCGGCTCCGTTCGGGTGCCGGTTTGCTGTCACCAATGCCTTTCGGCGGTTTGTGGGGTTCCGACTCATGTCTATTCGGATCGGAGACATCCGGTACGTCTTGTCACCAATGCCTTTCGGCGGTTTGTGGGGTTCCGACCATCCGTCAGGGGTATGATTTCGAGGCGGTCCGTTGCGTCACCAATGCCTTTCGGCGGTTTGTGGGGTTCCGACCCGGTTCTCCGGGGAGATCAGCTTGGTCGTTCGGACCGTCACCAATGCCTTTCGGCGGTTTGTGGGGTTCCGACAGATCGTCGAACTGGCGGGCCGATGGAGCCCGCCCAAGGTCACCAATGCCTTTCGGCGGTTTGTGGGGTTCCGACCACCTTTGCGTGCTTTGGAGGGTGTCGATCCGTCAGGGGGTCACCAATGCCTTTCGGCGGTTTGTGGGGTTCCGACTCGTCCGTCCCAACCCAACCCCGATTCAGGTGATGATCGTCACCAATGCCTTTCGGCGGTTTGTGGGGTTCCGACCCACCGTCCCAACGGTGACCGAGGCCATTTTGTCGTGCGTCACCAATGCCTTTCGGCGGTTTGTGGGGTTCCGACCCCCGCCGTAAAGGCGGGGCTTCGGGCGGCGTTTG
>NZ_JAAKYA010000057.1 GCF_011044775.1 Limisphaera ngatamarikiensis
GCCGCGGCTCCATCGTTCCCGGGCTGCCCACCCGCCCCAGCCCAGTCGCCCCCTCAAAGCTTGGCGTGGCACCATGCCGCAGTTCAGTCCGGGTCCCGCACTGGCTCGCCCGTCCGCATAACTCCAGCGACCATTTTCTTACACGTCTGACCATGCGATTCGGCATTAACACCTATCTCTTCACATCTCCGTTCAACAACGCCAGCACCCGCCTGTTCAAGCGGTTCAAAACCTGGGGATTCCAGTCCGTGGAAATTCCCATTGAAAAGCCCGAACACGTTGACCCGAGACATGTGAAACGCGAGCTCGATCGCCACGGTCTCGCATGCGCAGCGGTTTGCGCCTGCTTGGGCCCGGATCGAGACTTGCGCGGCACACCCAGCCAACAACGCGCGGCCCTCGGCTATCTACTGAAGTTGCTCGAGTATACGGTCCTACTGGACTCTCCATCGCTGGTCGGACCTTTGTATTCTGCAGTAGGCCGCGCCGATGCCGTGCCTCCCTTCGAAAAGCGCCAACAGTGGCGCACCGTCGTCCGGCATTTGAAAACCCTTTGTAACGAGGCTGAACGGCTCGGGAAACAAATCTGTATCGAACCCCTCAACCGATTCGAAACCGATTTCATCAACACATGCGAACAGGCGCTGCGCCTGATACGGGACGTAGGCAGTCCCGCGCTCAAGGTCCTTCTGGACACGTTCCATATGAACATTGAAGAAAAATCGCAGCCCGGGGCGATCCTGAAAGCCGGGCCGCTGCTGGGCCATTTTCACGCCTGCGGTTGCGACCGCGGCACACCAGGTCGCGATCACATTGACTGGAAAGGCATCGCGGCAGCGCTCCATGCCATTGGCTATAAAGGCGACATTGTGATTGAGTCCTTCACACCGAACGTAAAAGTGATTGCCCGGGCCGCGGCCATTTGGAGGCGCATCGAGAAGACACGTGATGAAATCGCCGTGGAGGGCCTCCGTTTTCTGAAGAGCACCCTGTGTGAAGGCGTACCTCACACGCGAAAGACCATCATACCATGAAAACGAGAGAAACGGCCGGCGGGCACCCCCGCCATTGGGAGACGCTGCTGCCATTCGGTGGTGCGCACGAGAAAGGCGGCTTCACGAGGGGCTCCAGTGAGGTTGACCTCTTTCGGTGGTCCGGTCGGCCGGTCGGGCACAGCGTCGTGGGCCTGCCGAATCCGGGGCAGGCCCACTACAGGACGTCCGTACCGTCACAGCTGCTCACGTCCATACGCCTGCTCGCTGTTACCATCCTCATGATGGCGCAGCTGGGCGATGGTGCCGAGAAAAGAATTGTTTTCCTTGCCGGCCCACCCAGTCATGGACCCAGGGAGCATGAGCACCGTGCCGGTTGTCTTCTCCTCCAGGCCTGCTTGGCCGGCGTGCGCGGCCTATCTTCCATTGTGTATTCCAACGGGTGGCCGGATGACCCGCACCGGGCATTTACAAACGTAGCGGCGATTGTGGTTTACGCCGACGGAGAGAGCAATCACCCTTTTTTTCAAGGGCATCGCCTGAGCTTGGTCGCCGAGCTAATGCATCGAGGAGTGGGTCTGGTGTGCCTGCATTACGCCCTCGTACCGCCGCCAGACGTGGGCCGGGAGCAACTCCTGGAATGGATCGGCGCCTCCTATGAAGCGCACTGGTCGGTTAATCCGGTTTGGGAAGCAGACTTCAAAGTCCTGCCCCGGCATCCCATCACTCGGGGAGTACGACCTTTCCGAATCAGGGACGAGTGGTACTTTCACATGCGCTTTCGCGAAGGAATGCGAGGCGTCACACCCATTCTCAGCGCCGTCCCTCCATTGAGCACGATGGACCGACCGGACGGACCCCACACCGGGAACCCGGCGGTACGCGAAGCGGTCCGACGCAGGGATCCGCAGCACGTTGCCTGGGCGTA
The DNA here is from genome assembly GCF_011044775.1 of Limisphaera ngatamarikiensis. Taxonomy (NCBI): domain Bacteria; kingdom Pseudomonadati; phylum Verrucomicrobiota; class Verrucomicrobiia; order Limisphaerales; family Limisphaeraceae; genus Limisphaera; species Limisphaera ngatamarikiensis. The sequence goes on from NZ_JAAKYA010000057.1 coordinate 1,921, forward strand.
TGAACGCCCCAACGGCGGACGCGGATTCGGCTTTACTGGCGGGCATTTTCACGATAATTGGGCCCACGACGATTTTCGCAAACTTGTCCTGAACGCGATCCTGTGGGTCGCACGACTAGAAGTACCCGAACAGGGTGTTGAATCGCATGTGGCCCGGACACTACTCAACGCCAACCTCGATCCTAAACCGCACACGGGCCAGTAGCAGCAGGGACTCCGGGAGGGTTATGGTCTGGCTAACCGTGATCCACAGGGACCGTGGGGTACGAAGCCGTTCTCCCTCAGCCGTTGCCCTTTTCCCTATGCCTTGGCAGGTTTTCGCCCGGGTAGAGATGGAACGCATCGGCACCACGCCGCATCGAGGGGGAGGTTCCCCTGGTATGGGCAGTCTGGCGGAAGGTTGCCGGGTTCTGGTGGTGTGGTGC
>NZ_JAAKYA010000058.1 GCF_011044775.1 Limisphaera ngatamarikiensis
GGTTGGTGGTGGGGTGGTGGGTTGGGCTGGGACGGGGGTTTGCCGGGGTGATTTGGGTGGGCGTTTGGATGGAGCGTCGCGGTTTTTCGGGTGTGGTGGGCTTTGGGTTTGCGGGGGTGACGGGGGCTGACGCATGATGGGTGGTGGTTGCGGTTCGAATGACGGGCCGGGCCCCAGCGTCCATGATTGCCGAGATGTCACGCAAAGGTTCTCTGTTTTCCGTGGTGTTGAGCACGGGGCTGCTCCTGGTAGTGGCGGCCTGTCGGCAGGTGCCGGTGTCGGAGGGCACCGCGTCGGGCGCGGCGGGGCCGCGCGGTCAACCGGCGGAAACGCAGCGGGTTCGGTACAGTCCGGCGTATGATGCCGAGATTGAGTCGATTTTGGAACTGGCGCGGAAGGGGCGTTGGGAACAGGCGCAGGAGCAGGCGGACATGTTGCTGGCGCGTGCGCCGGAGGACAGTGCGGTGCAGCGGTTGCATTCATGGGTGAGCCAGCAGCGGCAGGCGGCGCGGGAGAAGGCCCTGGAGGACAAGATCCGCGAGATCGATGCGGGGAATTCGGTGTTCAATCCGACGATTCCCGGGTTGTTGACGGAGAACAAGGACCGGGGGTTGCCGGCGAGCAAGGATGTGCGGGACACGATTGAGAAGATTGAGACCAGCCGGGTCATTCCGGAGACGTACGGGACGGTGCGGCGGGAGAAGGGGCCGTTGTTTGATCTGGCGGCGGCACGCGGTCCGATGGCCAAGCTGATGGAGAAGGAGGTGACGATCCACCTGGACAACGTGACGCTGGAGAACCTGATTGTGCAGTTGAGCCAGATTACGGGGATCAACATCGTGGCCGACAAATCCCTGCCGGTGCTGAAACAGACGCTCAGTGTGAACGTGGACAAGGTCCGGCTGTCGGAGTTTTTGCGGTATGTGGAGCGCAACTACGAGGTTCAGTTTCAGGTCGGGCCGGAGCTGGTGTGGGTGACGGATGCGAAGGATCCGAAGAAGTTGATGGAGGAGACGCGTTTTTACCGGTTGCGCACCGGTTTTGTGCGTCCGGCGCGCCTGGGTGCGGAGGAGGCGGTTCGAACCGAGACGCGTGCCCCGAACAACGTGGTGACGGTGACCGAAACCCAGCGGTTCCGGAGGTTTGTGAATGACGAGGCGCCGGAGTCGCCGTCGCTGGAGCAGGCGATCACGAACTTTTTCACGGGGAAATGGTACATCGACTATGAGCGGAACCTGATTGTGGCGCGCGGGACACCCGAGCAACTGGAGGTGTTGGAGCGGTTGATCGAGGAGTTTGACCGGCCGATCCAGCAGGTGCTGATTGAGGCACGGTTTGTGACGATTTCGAAACCTGCCTTTTTGCAGCTGGGGCTGTTGTGGGAGACGGGTCGGGCGTTGCAGGGCGCGCGGGTGCCGCAGGATTTCACGGGACTGGCCAGTCTGCAGAGTTTCCCGACGGTCAACAACGTGCCGGCGGTGGGGATCGGGTTGCAGGAGGTGTTTACCAACATCCTGGGACGGCGCGCGCTGAGCGCAACGTTGAGTGCGCTGGAACAGAGCGGGGAAAGCCAGACGATCAGTGCCCCGCGCCTGACGGTGTTGAACAACCGGCCGGCGACCATCTCCGACGGCAAGGTGCAATACTACTACGAGGAGTACCAGGTGAAACAGACGGTGCAACAGTACTACACGGCGTCCTCCTGGGTGCCGAGCGGCAGACCCACCAAGGTCACCGCGGGCGCGGAGTTGAACGTGCTGGCCAGCATTGCCGGCGACGGCAAGCACATCATTCTGGCCTTGAACCCGAGGGTGAACACGGACGTGCAGTTGGTTCCCTTTGCCACGCTGACGGATTACGACGCCCAGAACAAGCAGGTGCTGAATTCGTTTACGCTGAAGCTGCCGGAGTATCGGACCCAGGAACTGGCCACGCGGGTGGTGGTGCGGTCCGGGGAGACGGTCGTGATGGGCGGCGTATTGGAGCGGGAACGAACCACAATGGTCGAGGCGGTGCCGGTCCTGGGGAACATCCCGGTCATTGGCGCGGCGTTTCGGCGGCGCACGGAGGTGGACAAACCGCGGTACCTGCTCATTTTCGTGACGGCCACGATTGTGAACGAGAAGGGCGAATTTGTGATCTACGAGGACTGACCCGGTGGGGGTGGACGGCAGGAGACACCAGCGGATGTGCCCCGGAGGACGACAGCGGTGGATAGCGTTGGATCGCGGCCGCAGCCGCGTAAAGGTGGTCCTCGGTGAGAGACGGGACGGCCGGTTCCACCTGTTGGAGGCGCGGGTGGTGGATCTGGAGGAGGAAGGGCTGGTTACGCCCGAGGAGGTGCGCCGTTATTTGGGGTCGGTCCTGGAACCGTGGGGTGAATGTCCCCTGGTGCTGGTGCTGCCGCCCCGGCTGAGTTTTTCCCAGGTTTTGGATGTCCCGCCGCCGGGGACGGCGGCCGACCTGCCCCGGCTGATTGAAGAGCAAACCGCGCGGTTGCGCGGCCTGGGTCAAGGGCCCTGGCTTTACGAGGCCACGGCGTTGGAACCGTGGGGCCGGTGGCAGCAGCCCTGGTTCCTGACACTGGCGCGGCTGGAGGACATCCAGCAATTCCTGGAGGAGACAGCGCCGCGGCTGACCGAGGTGCGGCATGTATGCAGCGCGCCGCAGGCCTTGTGCGAGGCCTGGTGTTGGGCGGTGCCCGAGGGGCGAGACGCGTGGTTGCTGGACGTGGGTGCGGCGGAGACGTTGCTGGTTCGGGTGCATGGACGGCGGCTGGCCGCGGCGGTGACCGAGACGGTGGGCGCGGAGGCGTGGGTGGGACGACTGGCGGAGGTGCGTCACTGTGGGCGCGCCGAGGCGGAAACACTGTTGCACAGTGCGGATCTCTTTGCGGGTCCGGGCAAGCAGGCGGAACTTGAAGAGGCCCTGCGGGGGTGGTGGGCACGGGTGGAACGGGCGTGGGACCAGGCGGCCCGGTCGGTGCCGGTCCCCGAAAGCGGTGAGGAGCCCGCGCTGTACGTTTCGGGCGGGCCCGTGCGGTGGCCCGGGTTCCTGGAGGCGCTTCGACGGGTCAGCCGGCGGCGTTGGGAGCCCTGGCCGAGTCTGGAGCGGCCGGAGGGGTCGTTGGCCCTGGGTGAATTTGCCCTGGCGGTGGGGGCGGGCGTGCATGGTTGGAAGCGGCATTTGAACGAGCCCTCGTTGCTGCCGCCGCCGTTGCGGGTGTACGGTCGGCAGTTGCAGCAGGCCGCGTTGTTGCTGCGGCTGGTGTTGGTGTTTCTGGGGATGGTGGGGCTGTTGTTGGGGGCGGGGATCTGGCGCAAGGCCCGGCTTCTTGCTGAAACCCAGGCGGTGCTACAGGAAACCGAATCGGCCATGACCGCACTGAGTGATCTGACGGCGGCGGCGCGGGCCCGGGACCAGGTGTTCGCCCGGTATTGGCCGTTATGGGATCAGCAGGAACGCACGTTGGGGGTGCTGGAGGCGTTGCGGGCCCTGGGAGAGGCGCGGGCGCGGCACGATTTTTGGACCGTACTTTTGGCCGACACGGAGAGCTATGCCAACGGGGCGGCTTGGAAACCGCCGGGGACCAACGGCCCGCGCGGGCAGGTGCTGGCCTGGCTGGCGGAACCGCCCGGCAACCCGGCGTTCATCACGGAACTGTGCGTTCCGGCCGCGGGCGAGGCGGCGCTGCGGGTTCTGAGTGAACTGGTGACGGACCTGCGGCGTGATCCGATGTGGGGTCGGGTGGATTCGGTGCCGGCCGGTCAGCGCCGCAACTGGGTGGATGCCAGGCTGGTGATTCCGGACCGGCATTATGTGCTGGCGATGGACATGGCGGAGGGTGGTTGGCGCGGGCTTTTTCAGTCGGTGCGTGTGCCCGAGGTGCGCTGGGGTACCAACGTGATTCGCCGGCCTGCCCTGTGGACCGTACCGGCCGGGCGCCCCGCGCCGGCGGGCGGAGTTTCGGCGGCCGGGGGAGGATCGCCATGATTTCCGAGCGCAGGATCCATCGCACGCAGGTGACGGCGGCGATCGTGGCGGTGCTGCTGCTGTTGGTGTACTGGTTCGGCTACCGGACGCTGAGCCGGCGGGTTCAGGAGCTCAACGGTCCGCTGGGTGCGGCACGGAAGCAATTGGTGGCAATGGCGCGGACCAACGTGTACGCCCGGGGCCTGGCGGCGTCGGTCCTGCAGGAGACCGCCCTGCAGATGCAGCTTTCGAGGGACCGCTTGCTGCAGGCGGGCCGGATGGTGTCGGCGCGGGTGGCCTGGGACGAGTTGACGAGGCAACGTCTGGTGGGGGAGTTTCAGCTGCTGGAGTTTGACCGGCAACGGTACCTGACCATGGCGGATTTGCGGACCCGGGCGGCTTCGGCCAAGGTGACGGTGGCGGACGCGGTTTGGGCGCAGTATCCGGACTACGATGCGACGTTGGTGCCGGCGTCGCTGCATTGGGCGCTGTTGGCCACGGCGCAACAGATTCTGTTGACGGCGATTCATTGTCAGGTGGGTGCGATCAGCAACCTGACGGTGCTGCCGACACTGAGCTACCCGGCCGAGGAATCCGGTCCGCCCCAGTGGCATCAATTTCGCGTGCAGCTGGAGCTGGCCGGGCCGGCCGCGGCATTGGAGCGGTTTTTGCGGAGTTTGCCGGTGCGACCCGAGGACGGGCCGATGGGCGGTGTGGTTCCGATCCCGGGCAAAACGCAGGCGTTTTTTGTGGACCGGATGCTGATGAAGAACGTGAGTGCCAATCCGGATGTGACCGCGCTGGAGGTGGTGATCAGCGCGTTTTGTGCGCATCCGCAGTCCCGGCCCGAGACATGAGCCCGGTGATCCAAAAGACCCTGGCGGTGGTGGGTCTGGCCCTGGTGTTGGGGTTGGGGGCGGGGTTGAGCGTGCTGCGGGATCTGGACGATGCGGTGCCCGAGGCAGCCGCTGCGCCGGCCCCGGGGGGGGCGGGGTCTGCGGCCCTGCTGCCGGGGCCGGAATTTGCGGACCGGTTTGACGACCGGGTCTGGTTGCGGAGTGTGGCGGTGACGAACGCGACGCCGGCGTTTGTGACGACCTATTTTCGTCCGCCGCCGCCCCCGCCCCCGCCGGTGCGCAAGACCGAGAAATTCCGGCTCACCTACCAGGGGTATTTTGAAACGGCGGACGGCGTGCAGCGTGCGTATGTATTGATCAATGACCGTCTGGCGATTCTGCCGCCCGGCGCGAAGGTGGTGGGCGACGTGATGATTGGGGAGATCAACCGGCTGGAGTTGCGCCTGTTGCAGGCGGGCACGCAGACGGTGGTGGTCCCGTTCCGGGGCACGAAAGAGGTGGAGGTGCCGGTCGAATGAGCGCCAACGAACCTGCCAGGCCGGTGGAGGTGGGCGAGTTACTCGTGCAGCGGGGGATCCTGTCGCCGAAGCTCCTGGAGCTGGTGCGGCGGCGGCAGGCCCGGCTGGGGATTCCGCAGCACCGGGCGATTGTGGAGTTGAACTATGCCTCGGAGGAGGACACGTACCGGGCGCTGGCCGAGCTGCACGGCCTGCCGTTTGAGGACGTCAGCGGGGTGGATGTCCCAACGGAGGTGCTCAAAGAGGTGCCGTTGAAGCTGATTTTTCACTATCGTCTGCTGCCGTTGCGCCGCGAGGGGGATGCGCTGGTGGTGGCGGTGTCGGAGCCGCCGCTTCCCATGGAGGAGGGGAACCTGCGGTTGATTCTGCATCGGCCGCTTCAGTTCGTGCTGAGCAGTCCCAGTGCGATCCAGGCGGCGCTGCGGAAGCATTTTGGTCTGGGGGCGGAGACGATCCAGCAGCTGCGGGACGAGCGGGCCTGGGAGGAGCCCGGCGCGGAGATGGTGTTTGACGTGAAGCCGGCCGAGGACGATCCGGCGGTTCAGGCCTCCATCGCCCGGCTGGTGGATCAGATCTTGGTGGAGGCGTTGCGGCTGGACGCGACGGACATTCACATCGAACCGTACCCGGAGGAGATCCGGTTGCGATATCGGATTGACGGGGTGTTGCAGACCATTCCGGTTCCGGCCGGCCTGCGGAGGCTGCATCCGGCGTTGGTATCGCGGCTGAAGATCATGGCGGGGCTGAACATTGCGGAGAAGCGGCTGCCGCAGGACGGGCGGATCGCCATGAAGACGGGCGGGGAATCCTACGACCTGCGCGTTTCGGTGCTGCCCACGGCCCATGGGGAGGCGCTGTGTCTGCGGGTGCTGGGGCGTCAGAGTCTGTTTCTGGACCTGGGCCAGCTGGGCATGGAGCCCGAGCAGGAGACGCTGATGCGGGAGCTGGTGCAGTTGCCGCAGGGCATGGTGTTGTTGACCGGGCCCACGGGCAGCGGCAAGACCACCACGTTGTATGCCGCGCTGGCGCAGGCCAATGACGAGGGCCGGAAGATCATCACCCTGGAAAACCCGGTGGAGTACCAGATTCACGGGATTGCGCAGATTCAGACCCGCGAGGAGATCGGCCTGACCTTTGCCAGCGGTCTGAGGGCGGTGTTGCGGCATGATCCGGATGTGATCCTGATCGGTGAGATCCGGGATCCGGAGACGGCGGAGATTGCGGTACGGGCGGCGCAGACGGGGCATCTGGTCTTTTCCACGCTGCATACGAATGACAGTGTCACGGCGGTGACGCGGCTGTTGGAGATGGGGATTGAACCGAGTGTGTTGGGGGCTTCGCTGGTGGCGAGCATTGCACAGCGGCTGGCGCAGCGGATTTGCCGGCATTGTTTGGAGCCGGATCCGGACGTGGCGCCGGAGTTGCGGGAGGAGATGGCGCGGGTGCTGGGCCGGTCTCCGGCGGAGCTGGAGCTGTGGCGGGGCCGGGGCTGTGTGGAATGCCGTCAGCGGGGGTATCGGGGTCGGGTGGGCTTGTTTGAGTTTTTCGTATTGAACGAGGCACTGGCGGATTTGATCGAGCCCGGGGTGAAGGCGGGGACGCTCCGGGAAGCGGCCCGGCGGTACGGTTGGCGTTCGTTGCGGGAGCTGGGCTGGTTGAAGGTTCAGCAGCGGCTGATTTCGGTGTCGGAGTTGCAGCGGCTGACCCGTCGGGTGCGGGTGGGCAATGGGTGAGGAGGCGAACGCGGTTGCGGATCCGGGCGCGGTTCAAACGGTGCCGAACCGCCGATGGCGGCGGGCGTATTCCTCCAGGGCGGCGTAGAAGTGGGGCTTGCGAAAATCGGGCCAGAGCACCGGGGTGATGACCAGCTCGGCGTAGGAGATCTGCCACAGGAGGAAGTTGCTGACCCGCATTTCGCCGCTGGTGCGGATGAGGAGGTCCGGGTCGGGGATGTTGCGCGTCCAGAGGTGCCGCGCGAAGAGCGCCTCGTCAATGTCCTCGGGGTTGAGCCTGCCTTCGCGGACCTGCCGGGCGATGCTGCGGGCTGCTTCCACGATCTCGGTGCGGCCGCCGTAGCTGAGGGCCATTACCAGGTTGAGCCCGTTGTTTTTGGAGAGGCGGCGCAGGGTTTTTTGGAGCTCGGTTTGGACGGCCTCGGGCAGGCGCTGGATCTGGCCGATGACGTGCAGGCGCACGTTGTGTTTGTGGAGTTCGTCCGTCTCGGTTTTGAGGTAGTGCAGCAGGTACCTCATCAGGGCCTCGACCTCCTCGCGAGGCCGATTCCAGTTCTCGACCGAAAAGGCGTAGAGGGTGAGGTATTCGATGCCGATCTCGGCTGCGGCGCGGACGACGGCCCGGGCCGATTCGGCGCCGTGCCGGTGCCCTTCGATGCGGGGCAGGCCGCGCTGGCGGGCCCAGCGGCCGTTGCCGTCCATGATGATGGCCACGTGCCGGGGCAGGGCCGCCCGGGCCTCCGCGCTCAGGGTGGGGGCGGAGGAATTCACCGGGCCGCCGACGGGCGGCGTTGCGCCGACGGGAACGGTCAGTTCTGTGCCCGGTTCGACCATGGGGAACAGGGTCAGCGGAAAATGGTCTGGTCCCGGTCGGGCCCTACCGACACGATCCCGATGGGTGCGCCCACCAGGTCTTCCAGGGCCTTGAGGTAGGACCGTGCCCGGGCCGGGAGGTCTTTCCAACGGCGTGCGCCGCTGGTGGGGGTGCACCAGCCGGGGAATTCAGCGTAGACCGGCTCACAGGCGGCCAGCTCGGCCGTGTCCGAGGGAAGGTTGTCGTACCGGCGGCGTCCCACGCGGTAGGCCAGACACACCTTGATGGTTTGGACGGTGTCGAGTCCGTCCAGGTTGGTAACGGCCAGGAAATCCACGCCGTTGATGAGCACCGCCTGTCGGACGGCGACAGCGTCGAACCAGCCGCAGCGGCGGGGTCGACCGGTGGTGGCGCCGAATTCGCGGCCCATGCCGTGCAGGAGTTCGCCCAGTTCGGCATCCTCGGTGGGCAGGGGACCTTCACCGACGCGGGTGGTGTAGGCTTTCATCACGCCCACCACCTGGTCGATCCGATTGGGCGGGACGCCGGAACCGGTGCAGGCACCGCCGGCGGTGGTGTTGGAGGAGGTGACGTACGGGTAGGTCCCGTGGTCAATGTCCAGGAAGGTGCCCTGGGCACCTTCGAACAGGAGGTTCTTGCCCTGTTGCAGTGCCTGGTGCAGCACCTGAACGGTATTGGTGATAAAGGGTTTCAGAAAGGCGCCGGCGGCCTGGTACTCCTCCAGCACCTTGCGGTAGGACAGCGGGCGGGCGCCCCAGGCGCGAAGGACCTGGTTGTTTTCGCGGATGCGTTGTTTGAGCTGCTCGGCGAACCGTTCGGGCTGGATCAGGTCCACCATGCGCAGGCCGACGCGGGCTGCCTTGTCGGCGTAGGCCGGGCCGATGCCGCGTTTGGTGGTACCGATGCGCTGGCGGTCCTTGCGCTGTTCCCGGGCGACGTCCAATTCCCGGTGATAGGGCAGGACTACATGGGCGGTTTCGCTGATGCGCAGGTTGTCTCCCACCTTGACACCCAGCTGCCGGAGGCCCCGGATTTCGTCGGCCAGGCTGACCGGGTCAATGACCACGCCGTTGCCGATCACGCACAGTTTGTCGCGGCGCAGGATTCCGGAAGGGACGAGGTGCAGGATGTAGCGTTCCTTTCCGACCCAGACGGTGTGACCGGCGTTGTTGCCACCGGCGTACCGGACCACCACGTCGGCTTCCTCGGTCAGAACGTCAATAATCTTGCCCTTGCCTTCGTCGCCCCACTGGGCGCCGACCAGAATTGTATTCGCCATAGTTGGTTTGCCGCTGCCGGTTGTCGGCATGCCTTTCCGGCACGCTCACGCCTCGGCGCGACCGGCAGATCTGCCGCTGGCAGCGGGACCGTTGCAACCTAGAAGGCCGGGAGCGATTCTGTCAACGTTGCCGGGTGAACCTCGCGGCCCGGCCCTGCTGGTTGAAATGCCCGTCTTTGCCTCCCGCACGACCCTGGCCAAACCCCCGCATGCTTTGTCGCACCTAAAGAGACCAAGGCTCCCGCCGCCTTTCACGGGGCAGATCGTCCCCTGACTGCCGGCGGTCCGGACCGGCGTCCTCGCCAGGGCCCCGACCGGCCTCTAGGGGAGGCCGATTGTCCCTGTGGCCGGGGGAGCGCTGCTGGCGCGTTGGACATCCAGCAGCGGGGGTGCGAAAAGGCTGCCGGGGGCGATGGCCGGCGCAAAGGACGGGTTCGCATTGAGAGGCACGTTGGTGGCGGCCAACAACCGGTGGGGTTCCGGCATGCCGCCGAACCCGGGCATCGCGGACGACGGCCAGGCCATTTGGGTCGTCGGAACTTCCATGGGCCGAACGGCTGCGCCTTCCAACCCGCCCGGCAGCTGGAATTGCTCGGCCTGCCAGATGACACTGATCACCAGGGCACAAACCCCCACGCCGACCAGGCCGACCCAGAGCGGTCGGGGGGCCAGCGCCTCTTTGAGCATGTGCCACCACGGTACGGGGTGGGCGGCCGGCTGTGCGGCGTGGCTCTGTTGTTCCTGCCGGAGCCGGGCCAGTACGGTCTGCCGCATTTCGTCCAGGCAGCCGGCCGGCGGCCGTTCATACCGTTTCAGGGCCAGCAAGCGGCGCAGTCGTTCAAATTCTCCCGCGGGCGTTTCCATGGTTGTCTGACGGGTTCAGAGGTAATCGGACAGGTATGCCTGGAGTTGTTGTCGCGCGTAAAAGAGGCGCGACCGGACGGTGCCCACGCTGCAGTCCATGATCCTGGCGATTTCCTCGTGCGACATACCCTGTACCTCGTGCAAAATCACCACCAGTCTATGCTTTTCTGACAGCTTCATCATGGCTTCGTTCAACTTTTGGCGCAGCTCGGCCAGCGAAACCTCGCGCCGCGGTGTTTGCTCGGTGATCAGGGCCACCAGATCCGGATCGTGCTCCGCGTGGGCGTCCAGGTCGTTCAAGCTGGGGCCGCTCCGTTCCGGTCGCTTTTTCTCCAGAAAATTCAGCGTTTTGTTGACGGCAATGCGGTAGAGCCAGGTGCCGAAGGCGGCGTCGCCCCGGAACCGGTCCAGCGCATGGTAGGCGGTGATGAAGGTTTCCTGCGTCAGGTCACGGGCGTCCTCATGGTGGGAGGTCATGTGGTAGATGACCTGGTAAACGCGTTCCTGATGTCGGCGCATCAGCAGATCGAACGCGTCCAGGTCACCCTCCCGGGCTCGTTGGACCAGGGCCTCGTCCGGCGGACCTGTGTCCGGGGCGGGTGTGCCCGGGGCTTGGGCAGGGACGGAACCGGGGTGGGTGGTTTCGTGTGCCATCGCCTTGGTTCGGGGCTGGTCAGCCGGGCAGGGCGAGTTGATCCGTTTGGCGGGCCAGAAAGTCCGCAGCGGCCTTGAGTCCGTCCGTCTGGAGCGGTCCCGGCAGGTTGTCCAACTCTTGTCGCGCCCGGTTCAGGTGGAGGTGCACCTCGTCCAGTGCCGCGGGGAAGGCCCGGTACTGATGAAGCATCCGCCGCAGCTCCGGTAAATGTCGGGGGTGCCATTCCCGGATCCACCGTTCCAACCGTCTTCGGTCCTGGTCGTCCGCCCGCGCCCAGGCCAGCAGGACCGGCAGGGTGAGTTTGCCCTTGGACAGGTCCGTGCCGAGGGACTTGCCCGCCACCCGTTCCTCACCCATCAGGTCCAGGCAATCGTCGTACAGTTGGTAGGCGGTGCCAAAAACCAGCCCGAACCTTCGCAATCCCTGACGCACTTCCGGTCGGGCGCCGCTGCACCAGGCGCCCAGGTCACAAGCCAGGGCGAAAAGCTCCCCCGTTTTCATGGCCAGGATGCGCCGGTAGTGTTCCTGGGACAGGGTGAAATCCCGGCGGTACCGGGTTTGGAGGATCTCGCCGGTGCAGACCACCTGGGTGGCTTGGGCGACGGTGCGGCAGACCTCCGGGGTGGGGAAGGCTGCGGCTTGAGTCAGTGCCTGGGCAAAAAGGCAATCGCCAAACAGTACGGCGGTTTCGTTGCCCCATCGGGCTGCCACCGTTTGCCGACCCCGCCGCAGGGCCGCCTCGTCCATGACGTCGTCGTGGACCAGCGTGGCCAGGTGCACCATTTCGATGATCACGGCCACGCGGACGTGGTCGTCGGAGGTCCGACCCAGGGCGTGTCCAGCCAATCCCACCAGTGTGGGCCGCAACTGCTTGCCCGGGCCTTGCAGCGTGTATTCGGCCAGATCGGACAACGCCGGGTCGAAGGACCGAACCTGTTCGACCAGTTGGGCTGAGACCTGTTCCAGGAATCCCTCCAACGGTCCGACGATTCGTTTCCAGAGCAGACCGACCTCGGCGTCCTGGGAATCAGCTGCGGGGGCGGCGGTTGCTTTGGTGCCCGTTGCCAGCATGCCGCTTCAGTCTAGGTAGCTTGTCGGGCCAAGTCAAACGCCCGTGACCGGTTGACACGCTCCGGCGGCGGGCGAACCTGCCTGCAACCGCAGGCGAGACCGCAGCCCGGTTATGTGAGACCCCTAATGCGCCAAGGGCATTTGGAAGTTTTGCCACGAGGCGCCGACCTCCGGCTCGAGAACCCACTTTTGTGCGGAGGAACGGGCAACGGGACAGCCAAGCTGAACCATGGGCCGCGGGAGGGCTCCGGCCTTGACGCCAGGGGCGGTCGGCGCGTGCGGGGTTCGTGCCGTGGCTCCAGTTTAGCCGGAGGGCACCGCCGCTTCCGCCACCACGGCCCGCCACCAGCGCGCTTGCCACTGGTGCCACCAGTCCAGCCAGCTGACCGCCACTTCCACCCGCGCCACCAGCCGCCGCGCGTGCCGCACCACCATCGCCGGCAGTCGCACCATCTGTTTGAGCAGCGTGGGCACGGTCCAGCCTTGGCACGGGTCGGGCAGGCAAAGCAGTTGCACGGCTTTCATCAGGTTGTAGGCCAGCGCCGCAATCGCGTAGAACATCCGGTTGGCCACCAGGCTGGCGCAGGGCGGAGGGTGCAGGTCCAGCCCCCGCAGCACTTCCTTGAAGAGTTGTTCCTTGGCGCCTTTCAACCGATGCCGCGCCCTCACCGCCCCCGCGTCGATGCGGCGACGGTGCGTGACGGCAGTGCAGCGGGGTTGTCACGGCGGTTTTATCGGGTGGTGGTGCCCTGAGAATGGTGGCCCGGGGCTGTGCCCGGGTTGTGGTCCAGTGCCCAGTAGGCCCGGGCGGCGGACGCCCGGAGGGGCGTGGGGGTTGCGTGCGGCCGTCAGGGTTGATGCCGGTGTGCCGGGCGGGCCCGGTTGATGGTAGCGGTGTGGGATCGGAGGTGTCCCAGGAGTGGGAACGTGTGAGGTGGGTGTGGTGTGGATGGGGCCAGTGGCGGCGTGGGGTGAGTGAGGCTGGGGCGCGGGTGCGCTGGCGGGTGGTGGGTCAGTATTCGTACAGGCCTTCGTCGCGGGTGTAACCGCCCATGCCGCCGCCGAACTCGTCGTCCTCACCCTCCCCTTCGCCAAAGAAGTCGCCCAGCACGTCGCCCATGTCCTCCTCGATTTTTTCCGGGTCTTCACCCGCTTCGAGGCGTTTGATGGCGATGTCGAGTTCCTTGGGCACACTGCCGGGCGGCATGAGATCTTTCATTTTGCGCATGACATGGGCCATGTGGCGGGGGTTGTTTTCGTCCAGGTGTTCCATGTCCCGTTCCAGTTCCTGCATGACCCGTTCCACGCGGGGATCGTCGAAGTCGGGCATGTCGGGTGCGGTGTCGGGTCCTTCGGTCGTGGATTTCGGTTCGGGCACGCCTTTGACGAAGGCGAATCGGCTGATTTGTTTGATGAGGTCCTTGTTGCCGCACTTGGGACAGACGGGGGTGCGGTCCGGGTTCACCCGTTTGGAGAGGAAACTGTAGATCCGCCGGCATTTGGGACAGGCGAACTCGTAGATGGGCATGTTTGTGACCTCCGCGTTTTTGGTTTCTGATACCTGTTACCTGGTTCCGGCGGGGCTGCGGGGAGGCGCGATGGCATCCGCGCAAGCCGCGCCGACTGGTGAAATTGACCGTTTCACAGATGTAATCGACCGGCCCGGAGGGGCAATGCAAAAGGCGGGTGGGCGGGGATGACGACCGGGGGGTGGGGCACGGCGGCGCAGGCGCGCGGGTCATGCTCTGGGGT
>NZ_JAAKYA010000059.1 GCF_011044775.1 Limisphaera ngatamarikiensis
ATCAAAGCGCGCTGGGGCGGCCCGTAAGGCGGTGGATCTCCGCGCTCACACGAGCGCGGCCCCATTGAAGCTGGACAGTGTCCTGTACATCTGTCCCGTTGCGTGACATCTCCGCGCTCACACGAGCGCGGCCCCATTGAAGCATTGCAATCGCCGGGTGGAACGCGACACCACCCGCGCATCTCCGCGCTCACACGAGCGCGGCCCCATTGAAGCGCTCCCCGATCTGCGCCGCCCGCTGCTGCAAGTTGCATCTCCGCGCTCACACGAGCGCGGCCCCATTGAAGCGCTCGAGGGATTTCAATTCTTGGTAGCAGGTCTCCAGTGATCTCCGCGCTCACACGAGCGCGGCCCCATTGAAGCACGGCAGACTCGATCAGTCTCAGCAACTGACCGGCTCATCTCCGCGCTCACACGAGCGCGGCCCCATTGAAGCACCTGCAGCGCTGCCAGATCGAATGCCATGCGTCTCGTCTCCGCGCTCACACGAGCGCGGCCCCATTGAAGCC
>NZ_JAAKYA010000060.1:0-688 GCF_011044775.1 Limisphaera ngatamarikiensis
GCTGGTGAGTGATCCCGTGTGGTTCGGTCGTCACATTGCGGAGCTGAACGGGACGAACGGTGCGGTGGTGCGTTCGTACGTGTGGGGATTGGATGTTTCGGAAAGCCTGGACGGAGCGGGTGGAGTGGGCGGGTTGTTGTGGGTACGCCTACACACCGGCCCTGCTTCGGGTGCGCACTTTGTGACGTACGACGGGAACGGGAACGTGTGGAACCTGGTGTCCGCGAGCACCGGTACCGAAACTGCCCGGTACGAGTATGGACCGTTTGGGGAGCCCTTGCGGCTGACGGGCGCTGCGGCGGGTTCGAATCCTTTCCGGTTCAGCACGAAGCGGACGGAGGACGGAACGGGCCTGGTGCTGTACGAATATCGCGCCTACAGTCCCAGCATAGGAAGGTGGTTGAGCCGGGATCCACTGGAGGAGAGTGGCGGCGCCAACATTTATGCGGCGTTGATTAATAGCCCGATTGTGGATGTTGACGTGGAAGGCTTGGCGACACATGTGCGACGGCCTTCGACTCCTCCGCCGCGCCGCCCTCCAATGCCCAATCCCCCCGACATTGTGCGGCACGCGCTGGAGTGCGCAGCAAAGTGTGCTGCGAAGACCGGCATGGAAAAGATAGGCGAAAAAATCAATTTCAAATTCCTTTGCGGAAAGTTGATGCGCATGTGTCAAGAACGGGAAGTT
>NZ_JAAKYA010000060.1:865-2382 GCF_011044775.1 Limisphaera ngatamarikiensis
CAGCATCAGTGTGCGAGTTACCAACGGCGCCATAGTCTGCGATCACACGCAGATGCGGCTTTTCATCTCGTTTGATTACGAGGCTACCTTGGACTGGGCTGGAGCAGTCCATGTTGTGCATGCCGTGCACGCCGAGGACGAATGCCCAACGGCGTTCAGAGATTGTTGCTGGAGATGTCGCCCATGAAACAGCGTAACAGATTCTTCATCACTGGTGTGCTGGCTTGTCTTCTGTCTGGATGCGCGACCAAACACTTCGACCTCGACGAGGCCCTGAGATTTCAGCTCAAGCACCCGGAAGAGGCGATTTACATGCGATTGCATCCGGCAGTGTTGGAACCGGTGGAAACGACTGCTATGTTCGGCTGGGAGCGATTAGAGGGGTTCGCCAACGGGGTCGAATTGCTGATGAATGATCCGGAGAGGCTCCGGGCGTACCTGGCCCGGCGGAGGGCCGTGTGGGCAAAGAGTCGGGAGGGAGAGTTCACCGACTATGAGGAGATCAAGCGCCACCTCAAAGAGGGCGGACAGCTGTACTGGTATTATTACAGGCGGATATACACCAGCGGAGAGATTAGTCATGAATTCGGGGAAGGTTTTGTTGTGATCCGCGATGGCGAAATCGTGTATCGCCTCCCCTATTCGCACGGCAAGCAGCACAGGGCTCGTGTCTTCATCAGGCCCCGTGACTCCGTGCCTGACGCGGTGGAGAACGTGGAGGGTTCTAAATGACACGCGACCGGGCACGATGGTGTTGATAGGTGAGTGAACCATTCGGTATCCACCATGTTGGTAATGGCGTCTTGAACAACGCAGCGCGTATCCGCGGGAGAAGGACCCCCTGAGCAAGCCTCTCGACCATCAAGCGGTCATCTGCGTGGCATATTATCGGGATGGGCGCATAAAGGAGATCATCTTCGACTGGTGGGGTGGCATTCAAACGCCAGAGGAGTTCCGCAAGCGCTATCCTTACTTGGACCGCATTATTGAGAACAAATATTGGATACGGTGTTGGGATCGTAATCCCGAGATGGCTCCTCCCCCACACACACCTTGGCAGAGCTGTCAGGCACAGGGATGATGTGGATGGGCTCGAGAGAAAGGCCACTTGGCGCGATGAATTCGCCAGCGCTGTTGCGCGGAAATCGTATAGGAGTGGGAGGCGTGGCAAAAGAACATGAGGCTGCGTCTGGTTGATGTTGCAGCGGTTGTGGTCGTCGCGATATTGTGCCTGATGGCTGCATGGGCTCTGTCGTGGCGGGGGTGGGCGCGTTCTGCACGTACGGATTGTATGTACAACTTGAAGGTGGTGTATCTTAACTATGGCCTGTTCGAATCGGACCATGGTGGTGTTGTGACGCGTGTCTCGACGAATGACGGGGGGACAAAGGAGCTTGTTGATGCCGGTCACGGGCCTGCAGTGCACTTCCGCGCCATTGCACAGGACGAGGGTCGGATGTGGGATCTGGTGTGTCCCAGGGACCGGAATCGAGTGCCGGCGGATCGAGCGATGTTGT
>NZ_JAAKYA010000061.1 GCF_011044775.1 Limisphaera ngatamarikiensis
TGTACTGTTCGGTCGTCACATTGCGGAGCTGAACGGGACGAACGGTGCGCTGGTGCGGTCGTACGTGTGGGGGTTGGATCTCTCGGAAAGCCTGGACGGAGCGGGTGGAGTGGGCGGGTTGTTGTGGGTGCGGTTGAGCGGCGGGCCTGCTGCGGGAGTGCACTTTGTGACGTATGACGGCAACGGGAACGTGTGGACCCTGGTCTCGGCGAGCACCGGTACCGAGACTGCGCGGTACGAGTATGGACCGTTTGGGGAGCCTTTGCGGATGACGGGCAGTGCGGCGGGTTCGAATCCGTTCCGGTTCAGCACGAAGCGGACGGAGGACGGAACGGGCCTGGTGCTGTACGAATACCGTGCCTACAGTCCCGCCCTGGGAAGGTGGTTGAGCCGGGATCCAATTGAAGAGAAGACTGGAGTGGGGTCTTATCACTGGATCGCAAACGTAGGGCCTGGTGCTGTCGACATTGACGGGCGCTTTAGCGCCACGCGCTGCTCGGTGTGTGGACAGTGGTACCAGGGCTATCATCAATGTCCCGGACCCCCTCCAGGTGGCGGCCCTGGCTATCACGACATTCCGGACTGGTTTCGCAATCCACCAGACGAAGGAAAGCCTTGTTGTTGTAAGCCGCCAGCCAAACTCAAGCGCTTTGAGCGGGTTGACGATCCGCCATCCAGGACACGGATTTCCATGCGGATAATTGTGGAGCTTGAAGGCTGTTACAAAGACCTCGCGATAGGATGGTGGACTTGTTGGCGGCCAGATGGCAGTGGTGGATGGATGCCAGGTTTCGAGAATAAGACCAGTGCTTATCTCAAAGTGTATGGAATCACCATTCCCGGTGTTGGGGACCGTTCGACCGGACCACATCTTACATTAGCTATTATACGTTATTTGTCGTGTGAAAATGGCCGTTGGGTCAAATACAAAATGTCAAGAGGACGAACGTATATCTGGTCGAATGGCCACTGGACGTGGTAGTTGAGTGTGTTGAACATGGACCATCGATGGTGCAAATGTGCTGCTCTCAGTGTGGCACTTGCAGCGGTATTATGCATCGTTGTGCCACGAGCACGCTACATGGTAGATCGTTATAATTGTAGCCGACAGCTGCAGAGCCTATGGTGTGCACTTCAATTATATAAGCAGGAGCACGGCGGGCAGTGGCCGTTAACGTTGAAGGATCTTGACATCTCGGTGCAGCGACTCTTAAAATGTCCTGGTGTTGCTGAATGCAGAGACGAGTGTCGGGAGGATTACATTTATATTCCGTGGCAAGGGACAGGGTTAAAGGTCGATAATGGTGCAACGGAGTACCCTTTAATCTATGATCGATCATTGTCCAACCATCGTGGAAAAGGCATTAACATCTTATTACTTGATGGTAGGGTGATGTGGGATCCGGGTGCTATGAGGCTAAAGAAGTTTGCGTCTGAGCATTCCGGCATTGTCCTGCCTGTACCGAGGTGAAATAAGTGCCCGCTGAAAGGCGGAAGAAACCGCCGGACTAGCAAGTGCGCGCAGCGTGGCGACATCTTGGAATGCAACTTCACATTCGGGGATCATCCGGCTTTACAAAAGCGGGCGAGAAGAGCGTGCATGAGCGGATGGTTTCGGCGGATAAGGTGGACCTAAGAGGAGGTCTGGAGAAATGTAGGGTGGAGTATGTAAAAGGGACTATTGCTTTGATGCGGTAAAGGCGGCGGCAGGCCATCCGGGTGGAACTTTTGTCAGGCTAGCGTCTGTCAGGTGGACATGTATGATGTGGACCCGAAGTGATTGGAAATGCACCATGTGAAATGGGGTGAGGGCAAAGTAATTACAGTCTAGGGTCTCTCAGAACGCATGGGGGTCTGGATCGAGGCCATATCAGATTACGGGTTGTTATCATGGAGCGTTGTGTGCGTTCTAGGCTTGCGAAAGCGGTGCTGGGAACTGCGTATAGCATGGCGGTGATTGGAATGTTTATGCTCGATACTATTTCCTTTGGTGGCGGATGGTTGGGGGGATGGCTGGAACTTGCCGTACACCTGGTGTTATTTGGCAGCGTGTGGTTGGGGTGGGCGCTGAAGCGGTGGAAATGGGCGTTGTGTGGCGCGGGTGGAGCGGGTGCAATCACGCTGTCGGCATATGTGTGGGGCAAGGTTGTGCATCCCGGACAGGTTATGGTGGACTATGGAGGGCCTTATTTGCTTGGGCTGACCGTTCTTCCTTTTGTGGCTGGCCTGGTATACCCGGGGAAGTGGTATGTGAAGCTCGGGTTCACGGTGGTGGGATTGTTGGTGGAGTGCATAACGCTTGTGGTGGTGGGGTTTGTGTTGATAGCCCTGACGGGCTTGCCCGTGGATTGAGGTGCACAGCGGGGAGGAAAGTTCGACGGGACGTGATCATGGCACTGAAAGGGACGATCCATAGAGTCCGCAGGGCCAGCCTCGAGCACAACTGGAGGTCGCCGACGTCCTGAGCCTCAACGCCAGTGTCCAGCCCACCGGATGCTTTGGCCGGCGTGCTTTGGGAGGCGGTGGCATTGCGATGAGCCCCAGAGGCGCAGGAGGCGCACGGGGACGTGCATAGGGGGTCGGGATGCACGGAGCCGCACGGCGTGTAGGGAAGCGCCGTGGGCGTGGGTGCTTACCAGCCGAGTGGCGGTCTGGACGCCGTGGGGTGGGCGAGGACGGCGCAGGTAAGGGACAGAGCGCAGCCCAATGGCCCGTAGAAAGATGCGGGCACAGGGGACTGTGCCCCTCCCGGGCCCTCGGCAAACCAAGGGCGCCCTGGGACCTCCGCCAATCCGAGCGGGACTGCG
>NZ_JAAKYA010000062.1:0-2299 GCF_011044775.1 Limisphaera ngatamarikiensis
GTTCGGTCGTCACATTGCGGAGCTGAACGGGACGAACGGTGCGCTGGTGCGGTCGTACGTGTGGGGATTGGATCTCTCGGAAAGCCTGGGCGGAGCGGGTGGTGTGGGCGGGTTGTTGTGGGTGCGGTTGAGCGGCGGGCCTGCTGCGGGGGTGCACTTTGTGACGTACGACGGCAACGGGAACGTGTGGACCCTGGTCTCCGCGAGCACCGGTACCGAGACTGCGCGGTACGAGTATGGTCCGTTTGGGGAGCCTTTGCGGCTGACGGGCGCTGCGGCGGCCTCGAATTTGTTCCGGTTCAGCACGAAGCGGACGGAGCACGGCACGGGCCTGGTGCTGTAGGAAGACCGCGCCTACTCACCCAGCATAGGGCGGTGGGTGACTAGGGATCCTATCGAGGAGCGTGCTTATCAAGAATATGCACTAAGGCCACAGATAGCTATCATAGGGTCGCGCTTGTTGGTGCGTCGGGAGCGTGTAGAGACCGTCGATCATCGTGCATACATTTTTGTTGGCAATGCGCCGATCCGCCACAATGATTACTTAGGACTTGAAAAGGTCTGTTCGCGCTGGCATTGCGGACGGGCAATTGACCGCGCGTCGCGGCTTACGTTCGAGGACGTTCTCAGACGTTATAGTAATGTAAGCTTTTGGGGCAAGATTATGGCATGCGCTCCCATTTGGGCTCCTGTCCCCGGCTTTGATATGGCTTGGGACATGGAGACAATCACGTGGGCCTGGGGAAACGAACTGCATTGCGGCAATGAGAAAACATGCGAGGGAACGGTGACAGTCGCGGGTGGCTGCTACGATGCATGGGACGTTAACGTCATGTTGTACGGCTGGGCAGCGCGCTTATGCGGCATGAAAGCGATGGACCTCATTGCATACGTGGTAGGTTGGAAGCTTGCAAAGCCAATCCTTGCCGATGATGGAGAGGGAAATGATTGGGAAAGGCCAGGACAATGGCTTGGTTTTGCGATCGCAGGATACAATGTCAGTTTTGACCCTCCCGCACTGCCGTCGTCGCTTTCCGGGTGTAGGGCCTGTGCCGAACGCACACAGTATCCGAAGCACGTGGAGTCGGTGTGGCCACGATGAAGTCTATTGCTTTAGCAATCCTTCTCGCAGCCGCTTTTGTGGGCCTCTGGTTTTACGCGGGAATGTGGACCAAGAAGTATTGGACGTATAATTGTGCGTTCCGGGTTTCAGGCATGGTTGTGGATGCTTTCTCAAAACGCCCCCTATCGGATGTGGAAGTCCATGTGCAGTGTCACGAAGCCATAACGAGCGACCATAAGTTGCGTGGGAAACCCTTATACTCCACGAACTACGTTGTAAATACTGATGCTGATGGCGGGTTCAGTGTGTTTTGCTTCGGCGCCTACATATCGCTTACATTCAATTACGAAGGTTACGACGAAGAGGGACCTTGGCGTTTCAGCAACCGAGAGAGCCGCCCCCTCATCGTGACGAATCTGCTGATCGAGTTGAAGCCGAAACGAAGGCTGCCTAGCCAAACAGGTCTTGGGGAATCTATAGGCGCGGAGGCTGCGCCGAACTGAGTGGGACATCCTCGCCCCTGTCGCACGTACTCGAGCGGGCCGCTATGGCTGCGGAGTGCGAATCATCCGGAGCCGGAGCGTCTCACCCTTCGCCCCTGCACCCGTTGGTTCGAGCGGCTCCTTTGTGTTCGGACCTCGGGCAGGGCTACGCACGGGCCGCCGGCCCCAAAGACGATTCAGCCACCCGGTGTCTTCCCCTCTGGCTGCGAAGGACCACCAGTCTTCGCACGGCTCTGGCAACGGGTTGCTACCGACGGCAAAACATGGCCATAAGCACTCCAGCTTCCTGGTTTTGGTAAGGACGCGCCGGCTTGAAGTCTGCGGTGGAGCAGCAACACGGTCAACCGGCTCAACCAGTACACGAGTCGGACGGTGCCGGGGGTGGTGGGAGTGTCGGGGGAGGCGGTCGAGGGAGCGACGGTGACGTTGTGGTGGGGAACCAACGACTGGGCGCCGGTGATTCGGCAGGGTCGGTACTGGTATGGGGAGGTGTGGGTGAACAATGCGACGGGTGCGGTGGGGGTGGTGGTGACGAACCTGGGGGTGGTGCGGGGGAATCCGGACCGGTTGCAGAGCGAGGTGCGGACGGCGGTGGTGGTGCAGACGCCGGAGTTGATGAACTACGACCTGGACGGGAATCTTGTCCGGGATGGTCGGTGGTTGTACAGTTGGGATGCTGAGAACCGGCTGGTGCGCGTGATGAGCTGGGGCGGTGTGGATCGGCGTCGGGTGG
>NZ_JAAKYA010000062.1:2537-5042 GCF_011044775.1 Limisphaera ngatamarikiensis
TGCGGGTGGTGTGGGCAGGTTGTTGTGGGTGCGGTTGAGCGGTGGGCCTGGTGCGGGGGTGCACTTTGTGACGTATGACGGCAACGGCAACGTGTGGACCTTGGTCTCGGCGAGCACCGGTACCGAGACTGCGCGGTACGAGTATGGACCGTTTGGGGAGCCTTTGCGGCTGACGGGCCCTGCGGCGGGTTCGAATCAGTTCCGGTTCAGCACGAAGCGGACGGAGGACGGGACGGGCCTGGTGCTGTACGAATACCGTGCCTACAGTCCCGCCCTGGGAAGGTGGTTGAGTAGGAATCCTATTGAGGAAAGGGGAGGACTCCATCTGTACGCATTCGTGCGGGGAGACCCAATTGGGAGAATAGATCCGTTGGGGCTCGAATGGAACGTTCTCAAATGCATGCAGTGGTGCAATGAGGCAGTAAAAGTCTGTCAACCGATTGGAAGAAAAAAGGCTGCGGAGTGGTGTTATGAGTGTTGTCTTGATGTGGGACCACAAGCCGAGGATAAAACAGACCGCCAGGCATATAAAGCCTGTATCGTGGCAACAGCCTCCGCGTGTTTGGCCGCACGTTGCTTTAAACCACCGAAAATGTCTCTCACTCCATGAACGTAGCTGAGAATGTCGCTCGCTGGATAGTGCGTTATCCAAGACATGCGGTGATTGGCCTTTCTATTCTATGGGCCTTTGCGTGCCATCAAATCGCAGACCTGGTCTTCGGCTTAACGGCAGACGCTTGGCACACCCCAATAAGAGACTACGCATTGGAGGCAGGTCTACCTGTTCTTGTTGTTGCGGGCCCGATATCATTTGCCCTGTTCAACCTACCCGGCTGGCTGATCCTGGGCTTGTCAACGTTGTTCGTTGGAGCAAGCGGATGGCGGTACAGCAGGCTCTTTTGTCTTTCGCTCTCTGGGGTGTTCCCATTCATGGATTGGGCATTAAAGGTCAGCTTCTACCATACGACCGGCCTGGGCCTTCCCAGGGCATGGCTGGGGTGGGTATATCTGTTTGGAATACCATTGCTCGGAGCGCCAATCGGGATTGTGTGTTGGTATATTGGGTGTTGGGTTCACCGGCGTCGGCTAAAACAAAGTGCGCAAGCGTGCAACACGCACCAGTGAGGTGCCGCAGACAGGTGCCAAGGAACCGGATGGAGCATTGTGCCCAGTCCAGATCTTGCTGGCGCATGGGTACTCCAGCGTCAGTGCCGATGCCAATGCGCGGTGGTGCCATGGGTGTCGCGGTTGAAACGGTAATGGGCCTCTGCTGGGAATGCGGATTAACCCGGGCCAGAAGCAGTCGGCAGGACACATGGGGCGGCAGGCGTGTACCAACTGGGGGCGATGGCAGTGGTCCGACGGTCGACGTGAGGGTCCTGGGGTGGGGCGGGAGGCCAGTTCGGGCGTAGGTGGATCTGTGGACGGTGTCGCGGAGAGGCAGGCTTGCGGGTCGCATGGGTGTGCAGCCATATGCATTTGTTGTTAATGCGCCAGTGTTCCGATAGGATATGTTCGGTCTCGTGCCGGCGACGGAAGTGCCCTGGTGGCCTCCCAAATGCGATCCACCCCCGCTGGCACGTCCGTGTGAGGTGGCCGAATACGCTATCGGGAGCTTTATGGAGTCGTCCCAGAAAAGGGCAGCGTGGGACAGGTATGTGTCGGGCACTGGGGGGACGTGGTATTTATCGTGCTCGGAGATGCGATCGGTGTTGAGCGCTGCCAGGGCCCAGAACGGGATGACCGTGCTGGAAATGATCGAAGCAGAGCGGCGCCGATGCGAGTATGGCCTTGTGGGTCATCCCAATTCAGACTGGTGGAAGGCTCGATGGTGGATGAGTCGAAGGAACGAGGTGGTGGCTGTGGGCGCCCCATGGGAGTGTGCGTTGGGCAATGCGGAGCTGTCGATTTACACGGAATGCGAGTGCAGCAAGTTCTTTTTTAGAGTGTGTTTGAAGGACACGTACGATGTCGATCCCAAGTGGCTAGAAACGCAGCGGCGTTGGGGTGAAGTTCCTGTGATTCTGGTGTCGGCCGCTCAGAATGCACTTAAGTGCGGTTGGACTCCATTCGAGTGTACGGGCTGTTATGCAACCGGATGTGGGCCGTAGGGTGGCGAAGGCGGTGTTGGGGGTTGCCTACAGCATGACGCTGATTGGGCTTCCACTGGCAGAAGCCATATACTTCGTTGGCGGATGGTTGGGGGGTTGGCTGCAACTTGCCGTGCACCTGGTGTTGTTTGGCAGCGTGTGGTTGGGGTGGGCGCTGAAGCGGTGGAAATGGGCGTTGTGTGGCGCGGGTGGAGCGGGTGTAATCATGGTGTCGGCGTATGTCTGGGGCAAGGTTGTGCATCCCGGACAGGTTATGGTGGACTATGCAGGGCCTTATTTGCTTGGGCTGACCGTTCTTCCTTTTGTGGGTGGCTTGTTCTATCCGGGGAAGTGGTATGTGAAGCTCGGGTTCACGGTGGTGGGAATGTTGGGTGAGTGTCTAACGTTTTTGGTG
>NZ_JAAKYA010000062.1:5052-21161 GCF_011044775.1 Limisphaera ngatamarikiensis
CGATAGCCCTGACGGGCTTGCCCGTGGATTGAGGTGCACAGCGGGGAGGAAAGTTCGACGGGACGTGATCATGGCACTGAAAGAAACGATCCGGAGAGTTCGTAGGGGCAGCCTCGAGCGCAACTGCATGTCGTCGACGTCCTGTGCCTGAACGCCAGCTCCCAACCCACCGGATGCTTTGGCCAGCGCGCTTTGGGCGGATGTGGCATTGCGATGAATTTCAGAGGTGCAGAGGGCGCACGGGGAGGTGCATGGGGCTCAGGATGCTCGTAGCCGTACAGCGTGTAGGGAAGCGCCGGGGGGGCGCGGCTGCTTACCAGCCGAGTGGCGATCTTGACTTCATGGGATGGCCGAGAATGGCGACCGTCCCGCCGTGGGTGTGACGGCGCGGGTAAGGGGCGGGCCGTATGCCCACGGTCCGGAGAAAGGTTCGGGCACAGCGGAATGTGCCCCTCCGGCAAGTTCCCATACGAGGGACCGCTTCCTCGCGGTCGGCAAGAAAAGGCAGACCCCAAGGCCCGCGCCAAACCTGCAGCACGACTCAAACGGCCAGTGCCTTTGCGAGCTTGGACAGGTCGGGGGGACGGCGTCGCCGGGGTCCGCAGGAACATCGGGCACAGAGGACTGTGCCCCTCCCGGGGAATCCCAAATCGAAGGCACCCCAGCCCATTCTCGAGGTCGGGAGGGTCCGCGTCGCCGCGGTCCGCTCGAATGCGCCTATAATAAGCTGCTGATCGCAAGCGGATTCGCCGGCCACTCGGCTTTTGCAGGGACACGAGGCTGCTGTACGTTTTCCCGGCCGGTAACCGCTGCTGGATTGTTCCAAGCATGGCCTTGTGTCTTCATTTCCAGCCGTTCTCCGTGTCCTCTGTGTCTCTGTGGTTCCATCCCTCCATGCCCCTGGACCGACCGGACCCGCTGCAGGGCAAGGTGCGGTCGGCGGTGGTGATCTCGGGAGCAGGCTGGAGTGGCGATGGTCGCGGGGGGCGTCACGAGCGCCATGGGATGGGGCCAGCGGGGGGTGGAGGTTGAAATGTTTGCGTGGTCAGAAGGACGCCACGTGGGGTCGAATTGACCTTGCGCAGCGGTGGGGGCGCGACATGATGGCGGGTCGATATGGATGCGAAGTTGTCCGAGATGGAAGCGGTTTCAGGCGGCTCGACGCCTGGTGTGGGCTGCGACGGTGTGCGGGCGTTGTATGATCGGTATGTGGTGCCGACCTACGCCCGGTTGGGGGTGGTGTTGACGCACGGGTCGGGGTGCCATGTGTATGACGAGCAGGGGCGGCGTTACCTGGATTTTGGGGGTGGCATTGCGGTGAACGCGCTGGGGCACGCGCATCCGGCGTTGGTGGGCGCGATTGAGCGGCAGGCGCGGCGTCTGATCCATTGCTCGAACTACTACTACACGGAGCCGCAGGGTCGGTTGGCCCGGGAGCTGGTTCGGCTGACGGGGCCGGGCAAGGTGTTTTTCTGCAACAGTGGGGCGGAGGCGAACGAGGGGTTGTTCAAACTGGCACGGCGATTTGGTCATGCGGAGGGGCGGTTTGAGATTTTGACGGCGTTGCAATCGTTTCACGGGCGAACGTTGGCGGGGATTTCGGCCACGGGTCAGGACAAGGTGAAGCAGGGGTTTGATCCGCTGGTGCCGGGTTTTCGTCATGTGCCGTTCAATGATCTTGCGGCGGTGGAGAAAGCGATTTCGCCGGCGACCGTGGCGGTGTTGATCGAAGGGGTGCAGGGCGAGGGCGGTGTAAACGTGGCGCGTGCCGAGTATTTGGTGGGGCTGCGTCGGCTTTGTGATGAGCGGCGGTTGCTGCTGTTGATGGATGAGGTGCAGTGCGGATGTTTTCGGACGGGCCGGTTCACCAGTTGGCAGCGGATTTTGGAGGGTGTGGCCGGGGGTGAGGGGTTTTTGCCGGATGGGGTGGCCATGGCCAAGTCGTTGGGTGGCGGCTTTCCGATCGGGGCCTTCTGGGTGCGGGAGCCGTATGCGGATTTGCTGGGGCCCGGCAGTCATGGGACGACGTTTGGGGGCACGCCGCTGGCGTGTGCGGCGGCGCTGGCGGTGTTGGAGGTGGTGGAGCGGGAGGGGTTGGCCGCTCATGCGCGGCGGATGGGGGAGCGGCTGTTGGCGGGGCTGCGGGGTTTGGTGGAGAGGCATTCGCGGTTATGGGCTGGTGTGCGGGGGTTGGGCATGATGATGGGGTTACAGTTGCAGCCGGAGCCGGCGGGTTTGGTGGTCTCGGGGAAGCAGAGTCCGGCGGCGCGGTTGACGGAGATTTTGTTGGAGGCGGGGCTGCTGGTGATACCGGCCGGGACGCATGTGATCCGGCTGTTACCGCCGTTGAATTTGAGCGAGGAGGCTGCGGAGGAGGGTTTGGCGTTGCTGGAGTCGGTGAGTGCGCGGCTGGACTGAGGTGGGGGGCGGGCGCGTTGGCGGTGCGGTTTCAGGCGCGCGGGTGGAAGCGTTGGTGGACCTCGCGGAGCCTGGCGGTGCCGACGTGGGTGTAGATTTCGGTGGTTTGGATGCTGGCGTGGCCCAGGAGTTCCTGGATCACGCGCAGGTCGGCTCCGTGTTCGAGCAGGTGGGTGGCGAAGCTGTGGCGGAGCATGTGGGGTGTGATGGGGCGATTCAGGCCGGCCATGCGGGCGCGTTTTTTGATGCGGCGCCAGAGGGTGGTGGGGTGAAAGGCCGTGCCGCGGCGGGTGAGGAAGACGGTGCCCGGGGAGTGAGGTCGGACGAGCCGGGGTCGGCCTTTTGTGAGCCAGGCCTTGAGGGCGCCGATGGCGGGGCGGCCGATGGGGACGACGCGTTCCTTGTTTCCCTTGCCGATGACGGTGAGGAAGCCGCTTTCGAGGTGGAGTTGCTCAAGCCGGAGTCGACAGAGTTCGCTGAGGCGCAGGCCCGAGGCGTAGGCCAGCTCAAGGATGGCCTGGTCGCACAGGGTATCCGGGGTTTCTTCGGTGCCGGTGGGTTGGAGAAGTTTGTGGACCTCGTCGAGGGAGAGTGCTCTGGGGAGGCGGAGCCAGCGGCGGGGCAGGGAGAGGTGTTCGGCCACGTTGAAGGGGAGGAGCTTTTCGCGGACGGCGTATCGGTAGAAGGCGCGGAGGGCGGCGATGGTGAGGTAGAGGGTTTCGCTGCTGAGGTGGCGGCCCGGCGTGGCGTGAGGGATGCGGAGGGGTCGGCTGTGTTCGTGCTGGAGGAAGGCGATCAGGTGGGGAAGCTCCACTTGACGCCAGTCACGGAGACCCTGATGGGAGGCCCATTCGACAAACCGGTTTAACGCGTGGGCGTAGGTACGCTGGGTGGCCTCGCTCTGGCCGCGCTCGTGCCGGAGGTGCACCAGGAAATCCTCCACCAGTGCCTGCATGGGGTGAAGGATAGTGTGAGGCGGAGCCGAGTGCGATGGCAAACCGGGTGGGGAGGCGCGGTGGGGGCCCTTCGGGCTGCGGCGTGAGGGTGCGTGTTGGCGGTTGAGAAGTTTTGGGCGGGGGCTCAGGTCAGCCCGAGGCGCGCGAAGCTTTCCTCGATGGAGCGGGTGTCCTGGATGCGTGCGAGTCGTGCGTAGAGTCCGTTGGCGGCGAGGAGTTCGTCGTGGGTTCCGCGTTCGACGATTTCGCCCTGGCGGATGACGAGGATCTGGTCGGCCCGGCGCACGGTGCTGAGGCGGTGTGCGATGACGAAGGAGGTGCGGCCGGCCATGAGACGTTCGAGGGCCTCCTGGATGAGGCGTTCGGTGGCGGTGTCGACGCTGGCGGTGGCTTCGTCGAGGATGAGGATGGGGGCGTTTTTGAGCAGGGCGCGGGCGATGCTGATGCGCTGTTTTTCGCCGACGCTGAGCTTGACGCCGCGTTCGCCCACGCGGGAGTCGTAGCCATCGGGCAGGCGGGAGATGAACTCGTGGCAATTGGCGGCGCGTGCGGCGGCCAACAATTCTTCCTCGGAGGCGTCCAGTCGCCCGTAGAGGATGTTTTCGCGGACGGTGCCGTTGAAGAGGAAGGGTTCCTGGCTGACGATGCTGATGTGGGCGCGGAGGGAGTCGAGGCGGACGTGGTGGATGTCCTGTCCGTCGATGAGGATGCGTCCGGCGGTGGGCTCGTAGAAGGCGGGGAGCAGGTGGACGAGGGTGGACTTGCCGGCGCCGGTGGGGCCGACGAGGGCGATCATCTGGCCGGGTTCAGCCCGGAGGGAGATGTGGCGGAGGACGGGTCGGCCCGGCCGGATGTTTCCGGAGGCGTCGTGGGTGGGGTAGGCGAAGCAGACATCCTCGTAGACCACCTCGCCGCGGACCGGGGTACGCAGGACGGCTTTGCGGTTGGGGCGTTCGGGTTCGGTATCGAGGATGTCGAAAACGCGGGCGGCAGCAGCGCGGGCGGCTTGGAGCATTTGGTTCAGGCCGTGGAGCCGGCCGATGGGTTCGTAGAAGAACATGCCGGCATAGAGCATGAAAGCCACCAGCTGGCCGACCTCCATCCGACCTTCGAGGACGAGTTTGCCGCCGACCCAGAGGATGAGGCCGATGCCCAGGGCACCCAGGAATTGCATGGCGGGGCCGTACCATGCCCAGGCCAGCATCACGGTTAGTGTGCCTTTGCGGAGTTCGTCGGCCCGGGCGGCGAAGCGACGGTCTTCATGGTCCTCGCGGCCACAGGCCTTGACCTCGCGAATCCCCTGCAGGTTGTCCATGAGGAGGGCGTTGAGGGCGCTGGCGGCCTCGCGCTGGCGGCGGTATCGGCGGTGTGCGGTCAATGTGTACCACAGCGCGCCGGCGACGAGGAACGGGGCCGGGATCAGGGCCACCAGGGTCAGTGTGGGACTGTACAGCCACATGAAGACCATGGCGCCCACGATGCTCAGCAGGGCGACCGATCCCTGTTCGGTCCCGTCGATCAGGAGACGTTCGACCTGATTGACATCCTCGATGACGCGGGTCATGACGTCGCCGGTGGCGCGTTGGTCGAACCAGCTGACCGGCAGGCGCTGGAGGCGCGCGTAGAGCTGGCAGCGCATGTCGAAGATGACGTTCTGCTCGAGCCGGTTGTTGATGCGGATGCGCAGGCTGTTGAAGGCCTCGCGGAGGAAGAAGGCGCCGATCAGGCCCAGTGCGGCCGGGGTGAGCCATTCTCGGCGGCCGGCCACAATGACCTCGTCGATGAGCAGGCGGGTGAGTTTTGGGTAGGCCAGACCGGCCGCCAGGGACATCAGGGCGCAGGCTACGGTGCCGACGGCCATGTACCAGTAGGGCTTCAGGTAGACGGAGACGCGTCGGATCACCTCGCCGGTCGGACGCGGGGCGGACCGGAAGGTGGGATCGGTATGAGCGCCGAAGCCGGGGTGGGTGCTCATGGGGTGGATCGGGGGGTCAGCGAGGTGGGGATCCGCCCCGCTTGTGGGCACGGGGCTGGACCGGGCCGGCTTTTTCGGGCGCGGCCCCGGGGTTGGTTGGGTCTCGTGCTGTCTATCTGACGCATGGAGGAAGTGTGGGGGAAAGAGTCGGGCGGTGCAACGGGGCCCGGAGGTTTGCGGAGCGGGGGTGTTGTGGGCTTCCTGCGGGGTGCTCGGTTACGGGGATTCGTGATTGAAGGGCATTGTCGGTGATCCTCGGTGTGGTGGCGAAGCACCTCCGTGGGCTTTGTGAGGTGCGGAGTGGGGGGCAAGGCACCGGGGCGTGGCATGGGGGGACCGGCCGGGACGAGATCGACTTGTGGGGACGGGCAGGCTACCGGTCGTGGTTGCAACGTGGCGCAGGCCCTTTATTCTCCCGGTTATGGAAAAGTACGAGCCATCTCGGTTGAACGACCAGAATCACTTTTTCAAGGAGGATCCGTGGCGGATTTTCCGGATCATGGCGGAGTTTGTGGAGTCGTTTGAGGTGATGTCGCGGGTGGGTCCGGCGGTTTCGGTTTTCGGTTCCGCCCGGATGAAGCGCACGGATCCGTATTATCAGGCGGCGGTGGATCTGGCTCGGGAATTGGCGCGGAACGGGTTTGCAGTGATTACGGGGGGTGGACCCGGCATCATGGAAGCGGCCAACAAGGGTGCGGCCCTGGCGAAGGGGACGTCCGTGGGGCTGAACATCGAGTTACCCCGGGAACAGAAGGGCAACCGATATGCGAACGTGCCCTTGCATTTTCATTATTTCTTTGCGCGCAAGGTGTGTTTTGTGAAGTACAGCTGCGGGTTTGTGTTCATGCCGGGCGGGTTTGGCACGTTGGACGAGTTTGCGGAGATTTCGACCCTGGTGCAGACGGAGCGGATTCCGCGGTTTCCGCTGATCCTGTTTGGGCGGGAATTTTGGCGGGGCTTACTGGATTGGATGCGGAAACAGATGTTGGGGCGGGAATTCATCTCGCCGGAGGATCTGGACCTGTTTTTGGTGACGGACTCCGTGGATGAGGCGGTGAGAGCAGTTCTGGCGTATCGGGAGGAAAAGGGTGTGCCGCGGCGGGCGCCGAGGGCGTTTGCCTGAGGGTCGCGGCACGAAGACGAGGGTGGCGGGCATGCGAGTGCGAATCCGGGAGTGGACGGGTGCACCGGACCCGGAGGTTTTGGCCGCCCGGGTGGCGGAGGAACCGGGGACGGTGTTGTTGCAGGGCGGCTGGCCGGATGCCCGGCAGGCGCGGTTTTCGTTTCTTGCGATTCGTCCGTTTCTCGTGGTTCGCGTTCGGGGTTCCCGGTTGGAGTGCGAGTTGAGGGGTGGGGGTGGGCCACCGGTCGTTCGTGTGAGTTATGGCAACCCCTGGCAATGGTTGCAGGCACTGTGGTGGCGGTATGAGTTGCCGGATGAACCGGATCTGCCGTTTCCGTTGGGTGGGATGTTTGGCTTTTGGGGATACGATCTGAACCGGTTTTTGGAGCCGAAGGTGGCGCCGCGGGCCCGGCGGGACCTAGAGTTGCCGGACGCGTGGATTGGGTTTTACGACAGTCTGGTCTGCTGGGATCATCTTTTGGGCAAGGTGTGGTTGGTGGCGACGGGGCTGGCGCCGGACGGGTCGCGATCGGGGCGGCGGGCCGTGCAACAGCTGGCCCGGTATGAGGCGCTTGGGGAAGCGGCGGGTCCGGGAGGAACGGCATGGGACTGGCTGGAGGTGGGGCCGGTCCGATCCAGTTTGACCCGGCCGGAGTTCGTCCAGCGGGTGCATCGGGTTTTGGATTACATACGGCTGGGTCACATTTATCAGGTGAACCTTTCGCAGCGGTTGACGTTGGAGGGGCGGGTGCATCCGTGGGGTTTATATCGGCGGTTGCGGTCGGTCTCACCGGCGCCGGGGTCGGCCTACCTGAATGGTGGGGACTTTCAGCTTGTGTCGGCCTCGCCGGAACTGTTTTTGCAGATGAGCGGGGTGCATGTGGTGACGCGGCCGATCAAGGGGACGCGTCCGCGCGGGGTGGATCCGGAATCCGATCGTCGTCGGGTGGTGGAGCTTTGCACCAGTGCCAAGGAGAATGCCGAGCTGGTGATGATCACGGACCTCCTGCGCAATGATCTGGGCCGTGTGTGTGAGTACGGGTCGGTGCGGGTTTCGGAGTTGGCGCGGGTGGAGTCGTACCCTCAGGTGCATCATCTGGTTTCGACGGTGGAAGGGTGTTTGCGGCCGGGGATGTCCCATGCGGAGGCTTTGGCGGTGATGTTTCCCGGTGGCAGTGTGACGGGTGCGCCGAAGGTTCGGGCGATGCAGATCATTGAGGAGCTGGAACCGGTGCAGCGCGGGTTTTTCACGGGTGCTCTGGGGTATCTGGGATTCAACCGGGAGAGCCGTTTGCAGATGATCATTCGGACGGCGTGTTGCGAGGGCGGGCGGATTCATTATCCCGTGGGGGCGGGGATTGTGGCCGATTCGGATCCCGAGGCCGAGTATGAGGAGACCCTGGCGAAGGCGCGGGGCTGGTTGGAGGCGTTGGGGGTGTCGGTCTCGGAAAGCGGGTGGGAGGCAAGACTCAGCGGGGCGCAGGTTCCGTGATGGTGTATTTGAACGGACAATTTCTGGCGGCGGCGGAAGCAACGATTTCGGCGTTGGACCGCGGTTTTCTTTACGGGGATGGTTTGTTTGAGACCGTGCGGGTGAGCCGGGGCCGTGCATTTCTGGCGGCCGAGCACCTGAAGCGGCTGCGGTCGGGAGCGGCATTTTTGGGGATTGAACCGATCCCTACGGACGCCGAGCTGGCGATGGTTTGGACGGAACTGATCCGTCTGAACGGGGTTGAGGAGGGGGTTTTACGAGTGACCGTGTCCCGGGGGCCGGGGCCGAGGGGTTATTCGCCCCGGGGGGCCGGGCCTGCCACGCTGTTGGTGACGGTGCATCCACTGGCGGTTGAGCGCGGTGCACGGCCTTGTTGGCGGGTGGTTACTTCGACCAAGGTGCGTGGAACGGGGCCGCGGATTCTTTGTCGCTTCAAAACCTGCAATCGTCTGCCGCAGGTTCTGGCGCGAGCGGAGGCGGAGGCTGCCGGGGCGGACGAGGCGCTGATATTGGATGAACGGGGATGTGTGGTGGAAGGGAGCAGCGCGAACGTGTTTTGGGTGATGGATGGCGTGCTCTGGTCGCCGGGACCGGAGCAGGGGGCTCTGGATGGGGTGACGCGGCGGTGGGTGATGGGGCATTGTCGGTCACGGGGTTGGGCCGTGCGGGAGGGCACGGCGCCGGTGGAGGAGGTGCGCAGGGCCGAGGGGATGTTTTTGACGTTGAGCACGCTGGGGGTGGTGGAGGTGAGGGAATGGGATGGGCGGTCCCTGCCGGTTTGGCCCGGAGTGGCGGAGTTGCAGGGGGCGTTTGAACGGGCGCTGGCCGAGGTCTGACGGGGTGCTGCGCGGTTGCTGACCGGCGCGGGACGGTTCTGGAGGGGGGTGGCCCGGTCATGAGATGGACGATCCGGCGGGGTTGCTCCTGGTCGGTAGGGCGGGCGAAGGGGAGCCGGGCATGACCGGAGGCGGTCGAAGGCGGCTCGGGAGGGTCGTTGCCGGGCCGCGGGCGGACGGGTTCGGGCCCGGGTCGGTGCCGTTCAACAGAATGGTTGACTGATTGCCACGATTAGCTTCTACTCTGCTTATGCAAATAGAGAGTTTGAAGGTTTTTTGCGATCTGGCGGAGACGCAGAGTTTCACCAAGGCGGCGCAGATCAACGGCGTGACGCAATCCGCCGTCAGCCAGCAGATCAGTTCGCTGGAGCGGCAGTTCAAGTCGCTGTTGATTGAGCGCAGCAAGAAGCGGTTCCGTCTGACGCGGGAGGGGGAGGTGCTGTATCAGTACAGCAAGCAGATCATTGCGACGTATGAGGCATTGCACCACAAGCTGCAGGAGTTGAAGGACATCATTTCCGGCACGGTTCGGGTGTCCACGATTTACAGCATCGGCCTGCATGATCTGCCCCCGTACATCAAGCAGTTCATGAAGACGTATCCCACGGTGACGGTCCAGGTGGATTTTCGTCATGCGGATCAGGTGTATGAGGATGTGCAGGGGAACGTGGTGGACATGGGGCTGGTGGCGTATCCGTGGCGGGACAGCAAGCTGGAGATCATTCCGTTGCGGAAGACGCCGATGGTGGTGATCTGTGCACCGGATCATCCGCTGGCGAAGTCCAGGAGCCTGCGACTCAAGTCGTTGGATGGGGAGCGTTTTGTGGGGTTCCGGCCCGACATTCCGACGCGGAAGGCGTTGGACCGGCTGATGCGGGAGCATGGGGTGACGGTGCGGTACGTGATGGAGTTTGACAATATTGAGACGGTGAAACGGGCCGTGGAGATCGGGGCCGGGGTTTCGATTGTGCCGCGGACGACCGTGACGCAGGAGGTGGCGAATCAATCGTTGGTGGCGATTCCTCTGGAGGATGACCGGATTGAACGACCGATCGCCGCGGTGATCAAGAAGAACAAGGTTTTGTCGCCGGCGATGAAGCATTTTCTGGAGTTGCTGAAGCAGGACTTGCCGGCGACCGAGGGTCGTGCGGCGGGCCGGGCGGCCTGAGGGGTGCCTCTGGTCCTGCCGTGTGAGTGGTTGGGGCTGCCGGCGGGTGCGACCGTTGCAAGCGCCTTTGGCGTGGCTGGGTGTGCCCGCCGGGCTGCCCCGGACGGGAGGGGGTTTTGACCCGGCCGGGGCCGGTCCGGGGGCGGAAACTGTCCCGTGGGGGGTGCCGGTCGGGTTGCGTGGGTGGAAGGCGGCCTGCGAGGGGTGCATTCTCGTTGGGGGGCTGACGGGCTCGTGCTAGATTGTGGCGCATGCGACTGGCGGTGTATGCGGGAAGTTTTGATCCCATCACGTATGGTCATGTGGACGTGGCGGAGCGTGCGGCGCGTCTGTTTGACCGGGTGGTGGTGGCGGTGGCGCGGAATGATGGAAAGCACCCGTTGTTTTCGATTGAGGAGCGCGTGGCGTTGGTGCGGGAGGCGATTGCCCACATACCGAACGCGGAGGCGGACTCGTTTGGGGGGTTGTTGGCCGATTATGTGCGGCGGCGGGGAGCGCAGGCGGTGGTGCGGGGGTTGCGGGCGGTCTCGGACTTCGAGTGGGAATTCCAGCTGGCGCTGATGAATCGGAAGTTGAACGAGTCGTTTGAGACCATCTTCATGATGCCGAATGAGAGTTACACCTTCCTGAGTTCGCGCATGGTGAAGGAGATTGCGGCTCTGGGGGGTGATGTGAGCCTGTTTGTACCGCCGGTGGTGGAACGGGCGTTACGGTTGAAACTACAGGTTCGGAGGAACGAGCCATGAAACCGCTGCAAGTGAGTCTGGAACGGTTGGTCCGGGAAGAAGTTCGGCTGGCGGGGACCCTGACGGCGGAGGAACTCGAGCTGGAGACGCGGGACGCGATGATTGCAGTGGCCGGCCCGTTGCGGTACGCGTTTCAGGTGACGCGGGTTACGAATGACCTGTTGTTGGAGGGGCGCCTGGAGATTGAGCTGGATTGCACGTGTGTGCGGTGTTTGCGGCCGGTGCGGCATCGGGTGTTGTTGGAGGATTGGCGGTGCGTGGTGCCGTTGACGGGGCCGGAGCGTGTGATTCCGGAGGGGGATGTGGTGGACTTGACCCCCTATGTGCGGGACGATATTTTGCTGGCGTTTCCGCTCCATCCGTTGTGCGAGCCGGGATGTCCCGGGCTGCTGCATTCGGAGTCGGGCAGGGCCGCCTCTACCGGGTTTCAGGAAGGGTGGGGGGCGCCTTCTGTCTGGTCGAAGCTGGATGAACTGAACTTGGAATAAAGGAAGCTTTATGGGAGTACCGAAACGGAAACCGTCGCGCAGCCGGCAGCGGATGCGCCGTGCGTACAACAGTGTGATGAGGTTACCGCAGTTGAATCCCTGTCCGCAGTGTGGGGAACCGACGCGGCCGCACCGGGTTTGTCCGGCGTGCGGGTATTACAAGGGACGTCAGATCTTCAGCGTTACGGCGGGGGACTGACAGGTCCGTGGGGACTCGGGCGGCGGTAGCGGGAGTTACCGCCGCTGTCGCTTTATGCGGGTAGCGGTCGACGTGATGGGGGGCGACCACGGCCCCGGCGTGGTGATTGGCGGTCTGCAGATGGCGCTGCGGTCCGGGTTTCGGCCGGAGCGCGTGTATTTGGTGGGGCGCCGGCAGGAGATTGAGCAGAAGCTGCGGGAGCATGATGTGGAGTCCGGGGCGTTGGAGATCGTGCATGCCTCGGAGGTGCTGACGATGGAGGATCGGCCGGTGCAGGCCCTGCGGCGGAAGCCGGATTGTTCGATTCTGCGGGCGATGGAGCTGGTGGCCGAGGGCCGGGCTGATGCCGTGATCTCGATGGGGAACACCGGCGGGATTTTTGCGGCGGCGACGCTGAAGCTGGGTCGGTTACCCGGGGTGGACCGGGGTGCGATCGCGGCGGTGATACCGACGCCGGAGCGGGCGTTTGTGCTGGTGGATGCCGGGGCCAACATCGAGTGCAAGCCGTTGCATTTGGTGCAGTATGCGGTGATGGGCAGTGTGTATGCGAGGGAGGTGTTGCGGGCGTCATCGCCGCGGGTGGGCCTCATGAACGTGGGCCGCGAGGATGGGAAGGGTAATGAGCTGACCCAGGAGGCGTTTCGGTTGCTGAGGCGGACGTCGCTCAATTTTGTGGGGAACGTGGAGGGGCACGATCTGTTTGAGGATCGGGTGGACGTGGTGGTGTGCGACGGGTTTGTGGGCAACGTGATTTTGAAGACGTGTGAGAGTCTGGCGCTGGCCATGTTTGGGATGTTGAAGCGGGAGTTGAGTCGGAACCTCAGACGTCGGTTGGGTGCGATTCTGGCCGGGAACGCGTTTCGGACGTTGCGTCGGCGATTGGATCCGGAGGCTTATGGCGGGGCGCCGCTGTTGGGGTTTCGGGGGACGGTGATGAAGGTTCACGGTTCGGCCCGGGAGCGTGCCTGGTGCAGCGCGCTGTTGATCACGGCGCAGACCCTGCAGCACCATGTTCGGGATCAGATCGCGCAGCAAATTGCCGAGGCCAACGCCGTTTTGGAGAATCGTTCCGCGGCCTCCGCTTCCACCCTGCCATGACACCACCTTTACCCGGTCGAATTCGGCATCCCCGAGCGCAACATCAGTTTCAGGGGCGCACCTGTTCGATCACCGGGGTGGGCAGTTACGTGCCGGCGCGGGTGTTGCGCAACCAGGATTTGGAGAAGATGGTGGACACGACGGACCAGTGGATCACCACGCGGACGGGGATCAAGGAACGGCGGTTGGCAGCGGAGAACGAATTCACCAGCGACATGGCCACGGTGGCGGCCCGCCGGGCGTTGGAGAATGCCGGAGTGGGGCCGGAGGCGGTGGATTTGATCATTGTGTGCACGATTACGCCGGACATGCCGTTTCCTGCCACGGCGTGTTTGGTGCAGGCGCGGCTGGGCGCGACGCGGGCGGCGGCGTTTGATTTGGAGGCTGCGTGTTCCGGATTTCTTTACGGGCTGGAGGTGGGGCAGCAGTTTGTGATGTCGCGCACGTGTGACACGGTGCTGGTCATTGGTGCGGAGAAGCTGTCGTCGATCATTGACTGGTCGGATCGCAACACGTGCGTGTTGTTCGGGGATGGTGCGGGTGCGGTGGTGTTGCAGCACCGACCCCAGTCGCATGGGTTGTTGACGACGGTGATGGGTGCGGATGGCAGCAAGGCGGATGCGTTGTGCATGCCGGGCGGGGGGAGTCGGTGTCCGGCCAGTGCGCAGTCGGTGGCGGCGCGGTTGCATTATTTGCGGATGGACGGCCGCGAGACGTTCAAGAACGCGGTGACGGCCATGCATCAGGCGGCTCAAGCGGCGCTGGATCGTTGCGGGCTGCGGGTGGAGGACCTGCGCTGTATCATACCGCATCAGGCGAACCGCCGGATTATTGATGCGGTGGCGGAGCGTTTGGGTGCGCGGCCGGATCAGGTGTTTATGAATCTGGACCGGTACGGCAACACGTCGGCGGCCTCGGTGGTGATTGCGTTGGACGAGGCGGTGCAATCGGGGCGGATTCGGAAGGGGGACCTGGTGATGTTGGTGGCGTTTGGGGCGGGGCTGACCTGGGCGGCGGCCATTGTGGAGTGGTGAACGTATCGTGGGGGAGTTGGGAGATTCGGGGGCGGGGGCCGGTTCCCGGGCGTGGGGGTGCGGGTATCGCCCGGTGGAACGGGCCGGTGGTTTGAGGCCGGGGGATCAGCCGGCGCGGGTTTGCAGGGAGGTGTGGTCCACGTAGAGGCGGATGTCGTTACGCAGGAGCAGGAGTCTGCCCAGGGGAACCTCAGGGTCTTGTTGGAGGGAGCGAGAGAGTGCCTGCTGTTTGTTGGGTCCCGAGATGAGGACCCAGACGCGTTGGGCTGCGGTGAGGGCCTGCCAGGTGAGTGTGACCCGTGTGGCGGGAGGTTTGGGGGCGTTGTGGACCGGTGCGTAGGCGGCGTCGGGGAACGGGGGCTGGATGGGGTGATTGGGGAAGAGGGAGGCGATGTGACCGTCCTCGCCCATGCCGAGCAACACGAGGTCCAGGACGGGAACGTTGTCCTTGAAGGCGGCGGTGCAGCGGCGCAGGTTTTCGTCGGCGATGCGGGCGGCCTGCTCGGGATTCGCCAGGGGCGGGATGGGGTGATGCTGTGTGGGCGGGATGTTCAGCGGGTCCAACAGGTGTTTGCGGGCGCAACCGTAGTTGCTTTCAGGGTTGTCAGGCGGCACGAGCCGCTCGTCTGCCAGGAACCAGTGGACCTTGTTGAGTCGGATCGGTTCGTGTTTGAGCTCGCGGGTCAGGGCATGGAAGAAGGGGAGGGCGATGCGGCCGCCGGAGAGGGCGATGGTGACGTGGGTTGAGCCGGCGGTGAGTTGGCGGAGGCATGCGGCGAGGTCACGGGCGGCGGCGCGGGCAAGTGCTTCCGGGCCGGGGTGGCAGGATTCGGGAGGCAGGTTCATGGGATGTGCAACGGTTCGTGCCAGGAGTGGCCGGTGGCGGCGATCATGACATCGGCAGCCGGAGGTCCCCAACTGCCGGCCGGGTAGAATTCGGTTTGGCTCAGGGGGCGTTCGTCCCAGCCGGCGCGGAGGGAATCGGCGATAGCCCAGGCGGCCTCGATTTCGTCGCGTCGGAGGAAGAGCGTGGGATCGCCGGCGATGGCGTCTCGCAGGAGTCTCTCGTAGGCCTCGGGCGTGTAGGCGCCGAATTCGGCGTTGTAGTCGAAGTGCATTCGGACGGGTCGGACCCGCAGGTCGAGTCCCGGCACCTTGCCGTTGAAGCGGAGGGAGATGCCCTCTCGGGGTTGGAGTCGGAGGGTGACGGCGTTGGGTGCGGGTGTGGGGGCGCAGAGGGTGGCGAAGAGGACGTGCGGGGTGGGCTTGAACTGGATGCGCACCTCGCTGACGGTTCGTGCGAGTCGTTTTCCGGTGCGGAGGTAGATGGGCACGCCGCTCCAGCGCCAGTTATCGAGGAACAGGCGTGCGGCCACGTAGGTTTCGACGTTTGAATCGGGTCGGACCCGCGGTTCCTGTCGGTAACCCGGCACGGGTTTGTCCTCGATCTGGCCGGCGGTGTATTGGCCGCGGACGACGTGTCGGGCGGCCTGGTCGGGGGTGTACCTGCGGACGGAGCGCAACAGTTTGACTTTTTCGTCGCGGATGGCTTCCGGGTCCAGGGAAACCGGCGGTTCCATGGTGATCAGGGCCAGGACCTGGAGGAGGTGGTTTTGGAGCATGTCGCGCAGGGCGCCGGCCTCCTCATAATAGCCGGCGCGATCGCCCACACCGGCGGTTTCGCTGACGGTGATCTGGATGTGATCGATGGTGTCGCGGTTCCAGAGCCGTTCGAACACGGCGTTGGAGAAGCGGAACATCATGATATTTTGGACGGTTTCCTTGCCGAGGTAGTGGTCGATGCGGAAGAGCTGTTCCTCGGAGGCGTATCTGGCCAGGGTTTCGTTGAGGGCGTGGGCGGAGGCTGCGTCGTGGCCGAAAGGTTTTTCGATGACAATTCTTTGCCAACCGACCTCGGGTCGGGGTCGCAACAGGCCCTGCTGGTGGAGGTGCTGGACCACCTGGCTGAACTGACTGGGTTTGGTGGCGAGGTAGAAGAGGAGGTTTTGCCGGAGCTGGGCGGTGGGGGCTTCCTGGAGGCGGGCAGCCAGGCGTTCGTACGTTTCCGGACGGTCCAGGTCGCCCTGGCAGTAGAAGAGCCGTTGGGCGAACGGGTGCCAGTCCTGCGGGGAGGGCGCCGGGGGACGTCCGAACTGTTCGACGGCGGTCCGGAGTTCGTCGCGCCAGGTTTCGTCCGTGTAGGGCCGACGTGCCACGCCGAGGATCCGGAATGGTTCGGGCATTTGGCCGGCCTGGTAGAGGTGGTACAGGGCCGGCAGCAGCTTGCGCCGGGTAAGGTCACCGCTGGCGCCGAAGAGGACGATGGAACAGGGCTCCACGGGCAACTGTGCCTGTGGGAGCGTGCAGGAGCTGGTCGTGAAATCGTCCATGTGACAATCGGGGCATAAGATGGGCGCAATTTGGGGCGTGGCAAGTGGTGCGTTTGCGTCGAGGGTAGCGGGGGCGTGGGCCGAGGCTCCCGATGCGGGGCAACGATGGTCGATCGGAGTCGGGGTCGGGGGGGTGGCGGTCGGGTTGGGGTTGCAGGGGGTTTGGATCGGTCCGGTCAGGGGGCG
>NZ_JAAKYA010000062.1:21233-23185 GCF_011044775.1 Limisphaera ngatamarikiensis
CGGGGCGACCGGGTTGAGGGCCGGACGGTTGCTCCGTGGCGGCGGATGGCCTATGCTCTCTGTGTTTGAACTGGAGACGTTTTTGGAAAATGACCATGCAGGAGCCGAAACCATCACCTGAACAGGAGAAGGAGCTGCAGGCGGCTGCACCGACCGAGGAAGGGCAGGCGGTGGGGCAGGCGGCCCCCGGGGCGCAGGGCGCCGAGGGGCGGCAGGCTTCGTCTTCTGCTTCGTCCGGAGACGGGCAGCCGGTGACGCTCAGTGCCCGGGAGTTTGAGGAGCTGCGACGTCGGGCGAGCGAGGCCGAGCAGTACCGGGATCGGCTGCTGCGGACCGCGGCGGATTTTGACAATTTCCGGAAGCGGAGTGCCCGGGAGAGGCAGGAGGTGTTGGATCATGCGCATCAGGCGTTGTTGACCCGGCTGATTCCGGTACTGGACAGTTTTGAGGCGGCGCTGGCGGCGCTGGAGTCTCATGATGAGGGTGCCCGGGAGAAGCTGGAGCAGGGCGTGCGTCTGGTGTGGCAGCAGCTGAGGTCGGTGTTGCAGGAGGCCGGTCTGACGGAGATTGACGCGACGGGTCAGCCGTTTGATCCGACGTTGCACGAGGCCGTGGCGGTGGAGGAACGGACGGATGTGCCGGACCATCATGTGGTGCGGCAGCTGCGGAAGGGTTACAAGTTGCGGAACCGGCTGTTGCGACCGGCCAGTGTGGTGGTGGCGCAGGCGCCCAGGGCTGATGAGTCCGGTGCCGGGACGGCGAATTGAGCTCCGCTGAACCATGGCCAAGCGGGACTATTACGAGGTGCTGGGGGTGGACCGCAACGCCTCGGTCGAGGAGATC
Source organism: Limisphaera ngatamarikiensis (assembly GCF_011044775.1). Lineage (NCBI taxonomy): Bacteria > Pseudomonadati > Verrucomicrobiota > Verrucomicrobiia > Limisphaerales > Limisphaeraceae > Limisphaera > Limisphaera ngatamarikiensis. The sequence goes on from NZ_JAAKYA010000062.1 coordinate 22,077, forward strand.
AAGAAGGCGTATCGGAAGCTGGCGCTGCAATATCATCCGGACCGGAATCCGGGTGACAAAACCGCGGAGGAGAAGTTCAAGGAGATTGCCGAGGCGTATGAGGTGTTGAGCGACCCGCAGAAGCGCGCGGCGTATGACCAGATGGGGCATGCGGCCTTTGATCCGAGGGCGCGGGCTGCGGGTGCGGGGGCGGGCTGGAGCGGCGGGTTCCACGATCCGTTTGAGATTTTCCGGGAGGTGTTTGGCGCTGCGGGCGGGAGTATTTTTGATGAGTTTTTTGGCGGGGGGGGTCGATCGGATCCATTGGCACCCGAACGTGGGGACGATTTGCGGTACGACCTGGAGCTGGATTTTGAGGAGGCGGTTCACGGGTGCGAGAAGGAGATTACGATTACGAAGCCTGAGCGGTGTGAGGCCTGTCGTGGGTTGGGGCGTGAGCCCGGGTCGCGAACCCGGACGTGTGACACGTGTCGGGGTCGGGGTCAGGTTTTCACCAGTCGCGGGATTTTCAGCATTGCCCAGACGTGTCCCCATTGTCAGGGGGCGGGAGTGGTGGTGGAGCGCCCGTGTCGGGCCTGTCGTGGGACGGGTCGGCGGGAGCGGACGTCGCGGATCAAGCTGCGGATCCCGCCGGGGGTGGATACGGGGGCTCGTTTGCGATCGGCCGGTAACGGGGAGGCGGGCTGGCGAGGTGGGCCGCCGGGGGACTTGTACGTGGTGGTGCATGTGCGGCCGCATGAGATTTTTCATCGGGATGGGGACGATTTGTTGTGCGAGGTACCGATCAGCTTTGTACAGGCGGCGCTGGGGGGCGAGATTGAGGTGCCGACGCTGAATGGGAAGGCGACGATCAAGATTCCGCCGGGCACGCAGTCCGGGACGGTCTTCCGGTTGAAGGGCAAGGGTGTGCCGAGTGTCCAGGGGTTGGGTCGCGGGGATCTGCACGTGCGGGTGGTGGTGGAGGTGCCGACGAAGCTGACCGCGGCCCAGCGGGCCAAACTGGAGGAGTTTGCCGCCCTTTGCAGCGGGCAGGAGACACCCGGCATTCAGCGCTTTATTGAGAAGGCCAAGCGGTTCTTCCGGTGAGGGCGGGAGGGCGGGCTGGTCGG
>NZ_JAAKYA010000063.1:0-1454 GCF_011044775.1 Limisphaera ngatamarikiensis
GACGCCATTACCAACATGGTGGATACCGAATGGTTCACTCACCTATCAACACCATCGTGCCCGGTCGCGTGTCATTTAGAACCCTCCACGTTCTCCACCGCGTCAGGCACGGAGTCACGGGGCCTGATGAAGACACGACCCCTGTACTGCTTGCCGTCGCTATAGGGGAGGCGATACAAGACTTCGCCATCGCGCAGAACAATAAAACCGTCCCCGTATGCATAACTAATCTCTCCGGTGGTGTATAACCGCCTGTAATAATACCAGTACAACTTTCCGCCCTCCTTGAGGTGTCGCTTGATCTCATCATAGTAGGAGAACTCTTCCTCCCGACTCTTTGCCCACACGGCCCTCCGCCGGGCCAGGTACGCCCGGAGTTCCTCCGGATCATTCAGCCGCCTTTCGACCCCGTTGGCAAAACCCTCCAATCCTTCCCAGCCGAACATAGCCGTCATTTCTACCGGTTCCAACACTGCCGGATGCAATCGCATGTAAATGGCCTCTTCCGGGTGCTTGAGCTGAAACCTCAGGGCCTCGTCGAGGTCGAGGTGTTTGGTCGCACATCCAGACAGAAGACAAGCCAGCACACCAGTGATCAAGAATCTGTTACGCTGTTTCATGGGCGACAAGGCTCGCAACAATCTCTAAACGCCGGTGATGTACGCGGGCATGCTTGCCCGACGTGGTTGGTATACACAACATGGACTGCTCCAGCCCAGTCCAAGGTAACTTCGTAATCAAATGAGATGCGAATCCGCCTCCGCGTGTAGTCGCAAACAATCGAGCCGTTGGTGATCTGCAAACTGACGTTATAACCGGGGCTGGCCAAGCAATCAACCACACATCCGACAAACTTCTGTGTCAGCTCTTTCCCAAGCGCAAGGTCCTCCCCCTGGGTGAGCTCCTCGAAGGATGGCAGCCCTTTATTATCTTTATCTTCCCGTTCTTGACACATGCGCATCAACTTTCCGCAAAGGAAATTGAAATTGACTTTGTCGCCTATCTTTTCCATGCCGGTTTTCACAGCACACTTTGCTGCGCATACCAGCGCCCGCCGCACAATGTCGGGGGGATTGGGCATTGGAGGGCGGCGCGGCGGAGGAGTCGAAGGCCGTCGCACATGTGTCGCCAAGCCTTCCACGTCAACATCCTCAATCGGGCTGTTAATCAACGCCGCATAAATGTTGGCGCCGCCACTCTCCTCCAGTGGATCCCTGCTCAACCACCTCCCCAGGGCGGGACTGTAGGCCCGGTATTCGTACAGCACCAGGCCCGTCGCGTCCTCCGACCGCTTCGTGCTGAAGCGGAACGGATTCGAACCTGCCGCGGCGCCCGTCAGCCGCAAGGGCTCCCCAAACGGTCCATACTCGTACCGGGCAGTTTCGGTACCGGTGCTCGCCGAGACCAGGGTCCACACGTTCCCGTTGCCGTCATACGTCACAAAGTGCACTCCC
>NZ_JAAKYA010000063.1:1464-3205 GCF_011044775.1 Limisphaera ngatamarikiensis
ACCGCTCAACCGCACCCACAACAACCCGCCCACACCACCCGCTCCGTCCAGGGATTCCGAAACATCCAATCCCCACACGTACGACCGCACCACCGCACCGTTCGTCCCGTGCAGCTCCGCAATGTGACGACCAAACCACACGGGATCACTCACCAGCTTCAGATCCTCCACCACCTGCCACGTGCTGTTCGTCCATACGTACCGCACCTGCCGTACCCGACGCCCCAACGCATCGTACGTCCAGTCCACCCGACGCCGATCCACACTGCCCCAGCTCATCACGCGCACCAGCCGGTTCTCAGCATCCCAACTGTACACCCACCGACCGTCCCGGACAAGATTCCCGTCCAGGTCGTAGTTCATCAGCTCCGGCGTCTGCACCACCACCGCCGTCCGCACCTCACCCTGCAGCCGGTCCCGTGGGTACAAAGGCATGGAGGGACTGAACCACAGAGACACAGAGGACACGGAGAACGGCCAAAAGAGAGCGCGCAAAGCATGTGGCGAGCTCCATGGCGGCGGTTGGTGTCCGACAATGTTTTCCGCAGCCCCTTGCCCCGGCAAAAGCCGGATGGCCGGCATCGGTTCCGATCAACAGCTTATTATAGGCGCATCGAGGTGACGGCCTGGGACGCGGTCCCTCCCACGGGACCTTGGAGGAGGGGCACAGTCCTCTGTGCGTGTTCATGCGGCAGCTCAAGCCGCCCTGGAGAGTCGCCGTCCTCGACGATTGAAAAAACTGGGGGGCGAACGCCCGCCGGGAGGGGCGCAGTCCTCTGCGCCCGATACTCTTGCTGACCGCGGGGACCCGGACCCTCCCGACCTCGCGAATGGCTGGGGTGCCTTCGATTTGGGGATTCCCCGGGAGGGGCACGGTCCCCCGTGCCCGCATTGTTCCACGGACCGTGACAACGGTCCCTTCCGGGCTGACACATGCGGTAGGGCGTCCTCGATCCGACGATGGCGGGGGAAGGCACCGTCCCCGGTGCCCGCCGGATGCGCATCGTATGCACGCCATCCCTCGCTGCTTGGCCGAAGCTGCAGGATGCCCTCGCTGGGGCGCCAGCCCGGGAGGGGCACAGTCCCCTGTGCCCAATACTCTTGCGGACGGCGGGGACGCCGTCCCTCCCAACCTGTCGGAGATCGTAGGCGCATCCACCGATTGGGCACGCTGGAGGTTGGGCACGGGCCCTGTGGTCTGCCTTTTCTAGCAGACCGCGGCGGCACGGTCCCACCCAACGGACCCTGTGGGAGGGGCGGAGTCCTCTTCGCCCGCCATGCTTGCCCGCATGTGTTTATCCCTGCCTATTCATCTCTTACGTGCACACGGCAGCCTTTCTTGGACAGCGGTCAATCGCCTTTTCCTACCTCAAAACCCTTCTTAATCTTCGAAAGCCTTTCTTCACTCATGGGTGTCACTGTGCCATCTTTACTTCTTTCAAATCCCTCCACCGGTATTCCGTTGTCACCAATCAGGATCAAGGTTTCAAAGAACCCGTCGCCGTCCTCGTCTCCCTCCATGGCCAGGCATTTACCTTGATGATGATAACTGCGAATGGTGACACTTCTATTGTTCATCTTATCCAAGGTGGATGCAAACACCATTTTTCCGTTCCGAAAGCACTTCACAAACACCAGATTGATCTCTCCATCATCACGCACACTCACTTCTACGCGTCGCGATACCAGTTCTCCGCTCACAAAGGTCTCCGTGATGCGCCTGTAATATCCGCGTTCTCGG
>NZ_JAAKYA010000063.1:3215-4137 GCF_011044775.1 Limisphaera ngatamarikiensis
ACATACAACTGACGAATACCAATACAGCAGCCACTGCGGCCTTACGCGCACCACTCATGTTGTATACCTCCTATTTCAGAATGCCGCGCATATGGAATGACATGAAAAATATGCAATACCCCCAACAATGTGTGGAAAACTACATTTGATCTGCTGGCAACAGAAGTAACAACTGTCTTGCTCGGGTGATCGGGCAAACTTTAGGCATAACTCAGCCGCCTCTTTCATCTTCTCGCAACCCTCTTTTGCCTGGGATAGCAGGATAAAGATCCGAATCATTTGAGCAGCGGACTTAGCTGCTTCAGGGGGCCAGTCATCCGCATTTGCGATTGCCGCGGCTAAAGTATCGGCTGCCGTCCTGAACAAATCCTTCACCGGGTTCGGTCGGTTGGCGCAGCATGGCTTGCATGCCTGATCGTCCTTCTTGCTTTTATCGTCTTTGTTACCTTTGGCAGCTTTTAGTCCCAAAAAGTCCAGCTGATTAATCGGGTCTTGGTTCACGAAATCGTAGTGCGCAAGACCTGCCCGGGTTGGCCGCGGATGGAAGCTTCCGACCTCGTAGCGCTTGTCAGGCATGGCGCTTTTATTCCGCTGGATTGTACGGAGTGAGCCGTTAAGGATTTGAGCACCCAACGTCCCTACTTCTTCACCCGTCTTCGAACTCTCAAAGATAAGGGCAAACCCCGGTTCCCCGACCGGATCCCGGCTCAACCACCTTCCCAGGGTGGGACTGTAGGCGCGGTATTCGTACAGCACCAGGCCCGTGCCGTCCTCCGCCCGCTTCGTGCTGAAGCGGAACGGATTTGAAGCGGCCACAGTACCCGTCAGCCGCAAGGGCTCCCCAAACGGTCCATACTCGTACCGGGCAGTCTCGGTACCGGTGCTCGCGGACACCAGGTTCCACACGTTCCCGTTGCCGTCG